>NZ_KV821875.1:206469-212291 GCF_001815755.1 Rothia sp. HMSC061C12 | reverse complement strand
TCCTCGCTTCGCTTCGGACACCCTGATGTCACTACGGGCGATACCGTCTTTCCTCGCTTGGTTACCTGATGCTGCGGCAGGGGATATATGCGCCTCTGCGCGTATTGGTATTCGGGGTGCGCTGCGGTCCTGCCGGGGTTGCGGTAGATACGCGGGGGTTTCGTGTGCGCCCCGTGCCTAGTGAACTGTGGCGGGGGAGGCTGTCGCCTTTAAGCCTGCTACCTGGTGGTTGGTGTTTTGCGTGTGGGGCGGGGGAGGGCTGTCGCCCTTTTAGCCTGCTGCTTGATGGTTAGCCTGGTGCGCGCCGAGGCGTCGGTGCCGTCCGTAGCGACATCAGGGTGCCCGAAGCGAAGCGAGGGCGGGTGCCCCTGTAGGAGCGAGGACGTGTACCGCCCCTCAAGCAGGCAATATAGCTGGGTGTAGGTACAGGAAAGCCCGCCGCAACCCTAAGAGTTGCAGCGGGCATTCACCTCAAAAAGTCACATGGCTACAGGACCGGCCAAATCCGCGTCACAAACTCACGGAAATCCTCAACATCCTTACCCTGCTCCAGCAGACCAGTGCCAAAACGAGTCGCAACCTCAGCATTATCCTCAAACGACAAATAAAACGAGCTGCCATTCACCGACTCAATCGTCACCGCATCATCACCCACACGGTAAGCATGCAGCGCATTCGTATTATCAATCGTCGTAGCCGTACCCGCAGGCGTCAAAGCAGGCAAATTCACCGGAGCAATAATCACCTCATCCGGCGCATCCTGATAACCCACAATAAAATGCTGCTGATCAGGATACTGATGCAACGCCAAATCAGGATTACGGTAAACCGCACGGCCCGTCGCATACACCAAATTGTATGCACCGTAATTAATAATCTGCTCGTCAAAAACCGGGTGCAGAACCCGAATAAGTTCCTCACCCGTCAAAAACTCGCTACTCTCAACAGAGTTACGGGGGTCAATAACCTCTGCGTACTTACTTGCTTCGGTCAGCTCATCAGCGACCGTGATAATCGGTTCGGTCATAGCTTCAGTCTACCGGGGCAACCAACGAAGGTCACGAGTATTCGCACATATTACGCGCCATGACGTCCAAAAATGCGAGTTTTTCTCACCTGTTCAAATGAACACGTGGGAATGTGTAAACAAGTGCAATGTGTCCACATCATGAAAGAAAGTATCCGACCTGCGCCTTTATGAACAAAAACGGGTGTGTTGCCCGATAGAGATTTGACTCACCCCCTCTTGGGGCGCACCATAGAAGGGTGAAGACAGCAATGTTCCAGCGAATTCTAAACCTTGTCGACGTCGCCTAGGGCGAGTGGCAGGGTCTATTCACTGCGACTGAGCGCCCCTACCGCTACCACCAACAGCGAGGGGCATTTTTTATAGCTTGGTACCCCCGGGCATAGGATGCGTGAGGATCACACAAACCCCACGCAGAACATTGAGTACAACGAAGAACCATTAAGACACGAGGCATTTCCATGACTATGGGATTTTCCACTTCTGATGACGCGGCAAACGCTCCCGCAGAACGCATGACCGGTTCTCAGGCAATCGTCCGCACCCTCGAAGACCTGGGTGTGACTGACGTATTCGGCCTGCCTGGTGGAGCCATTCTGCCGACCTATGACCCCCTGTACGATTCCAAGAAGGTCCGCCACATCCTGGTCCGCCACGAGCAGGGTGCAGGCCACGCCGCTCAGGGCTACGCAGTGTCCAGCGGCAAGACCGGCGTGTGCATTGCAACCTCCGGCCCCGGCGCAACCAACCTGCTGACCGCAATCGCAGACGCAAACATGGACTCCATCCCCCTGGTTGCAATCACCGGCCAGGTGTCCACCAAGCTGCTGGGCTCTGACGCATTCCAGGAAGCTGACATCGTCGGCATGGCAATGCCCATCTCCAAGCACTCCTTCATGATCACCGACCCGCAGGACATCCCCCGCGCGCTCGCAGCAGCATTCCACATCGCATCCACCGGCCGCCCCGGCCCCGTGCTCGTGGACGTCACCAAGGACGCACAGGTCGGCATGATGGAATACCGCGGCATTCCTGAGGACCTGGAGCTGCGCGGCTACACCCCCGTCACCCGCGGCCACTCCAAGCAGATCCACGAAGCAGCTAAGTTCATCACCGAATCCAAGCGCCCCGTCTTCTACGTCGGTGGTGGCCTGGTCCGCGCAGGTGCTTCCGAAGAGTTCCACAAGCTGGCTAAGCTCATCGGCGCACCCGTCGTCACCACCCTGAACGCTATCGGTGCATTCCCCGACTCTGACCCCCAGAACCTCGGCATGCCCGGCATGCACGGCACCGTCCCCGCCGTCGCCGCAATGCAGAAGTCTGACTTGCTGATTACCCTCGGTGCACGCTTCGACGACCGCGTCACCGGTAAGCTCGACTCCTTCGCACCCGAGGCTAAGGTCATCCACATCGACGTTGACCCGGCAGAAATCTCGAAGATCCGCTTCGCAGACGTGCCGATCGTCGGCGACCTCAAGTACGTGCTGCCCGAACTGATCGAGCTGCTCTCCACCGAGTTCGCAGACCAGCTGCCGAACCTGACCGAGTGGTGGAACGAGCTGAACGTCATCCGCAAGGATTACCCGCTCGGCTACGAGAAGCCCAACGATGGCCTCGGCTCGCCCGAGTACGTCCTGGAGCGTATTAGCGCTCTCACCGGTCCCGACGCATACTACGTCACCGGCGTTGGCCAGCACCAGATGTGGGGCGCACACTACATCCAGCAGGAAAGCCCCCGCCACTTCATCAGCTCCGCAGGCCTCGGCACCATGGGCTACGGCGTTCCCGCCGGCATGGGTGCAAAGGTCGCACACCCCGAATCCACCGTGTGGATTATCGACGGTGACGGTTGCTTCCAGATGACCAACCAGGAACTGGTCACCTGCGCACAGAACAACATCCCCGTCAAGGTTGCTATCATCAACAACTCTTCCCTCGGCATGGTGCGCCAGTGGCAGACTCTGTTCTACAACGAGCGCTACTCCAACACCGACCTGAAGGACGGCCACGGCACCGTACGCATCCCCGACTTCGTCAAGCTCGGCGACGCATACGGTTGCGCCACCTTCCGTTGCGAACGCGACGAAGACGTGGATGCCACCATTAAGGCTGCCCTGGAAATCAACGACCGCCCCGTGGTCATTGACTTTACCGTCAGCCCCCACGCACTGGTCTGGCCCATGGTCCCGGCAGGCGTTTCTAATGACAAGATTTGGATTGCGAAGAACACTTCGCCCGAGTTCGATCGTGAGGGAGAGAACTAATGTCTCAGCACACTCTGTCCGTTCTGGTAGAAGATAAGCCGGGCGTTCTCACCCGAGTTTCCGGTCTGTTCTCCCGCCGCCTGTTCAACATCCTCTCCCTGGCTGTGGGCCCCACCGAAAACCCCGGTGTTTCCCGCATCACCGTCGTGACCGAGGGTGACGCTCACACCATCGAGCAGATCACCAAGCAGCTGAACAAGCTTGTTCACGTGCTGAAGGTCGTCGAGCTTCCCGCCGACTCCTCCACCCAGCGTGGTCACATCCTGATTAAGGTCAAGGCCGATGCAGTTGCTCGCCTGCAGATCGTTCAGGCAGCTGACCTGTTCCGTGCATCCGTGATTGACGTTTCCCCTGAGTCTGTTGTCATTGAGGCAACCGGTTCTGAGGAGAAGCTCAACGCACTGCTGGATGTTCTGGAGCCTTACGGTGTTCGCGAAATCGTTCGCGCAGGCACCATCGGCCTGGCACGTGGCCCCCGCGCTATGAGCGAGCGCATCTAGCACAAAATACCTGACGCTACATTCCCGTAGCAGTTCTCCCGCCCGCACAACCGAAACACACGTATTCGCAGTGCGGGCGGGGAAGCATCAGGTACTCTCTATTTCTTTCTCTACTAGGTGATTTCTCTACCTGGGGACCCTAATGCCAAAGAAATAGATGCAGTACCCCATAAACTCTGCAGGTTGTAAAATCTTGAGCCACAATCTGAGAAGTGCTCTCGTAAACCTGCACCCCAAAAGCTATCAAGTAGAATAGTCAATGTTGAGCCCAGCCTGGGCCGCATACCAAACTTACTGAGGAGAAGAAATGGCAGCAACCATTTTCTACAACGACGACGCAGACCTCTCCCTGATCCAGGGTCGCACCGTAGCAGTTATCGGCTACGGCTCCCAGGGCCACGCACACGCACTGAACCTGCGTGACTCCGGCGTGAAGGTCATCGTCGGTCTGTCCGAGGGCTCCAAGTCCCGTGCCAAGGCTGAGGCAGAAGGCCTGCGCGTCGCAACCGTTGCAGAAGCAGCAGCAGAAGCAGACGTCATCATGATCCTGACCCCGGACCAGGTCCAGGCAAAGGTCTACGCAGAGAGCATCGAACCCCACCTGAAGCCCGGCAACGCACTGTTCTTCGCACACGGCTTCAACATCCGCTTCGGCTACATCACCGCACCCGAGGGTGTCGACGTGGCAATGGTCGCCCCCAAGGGCCCCGGCCACACCGTCCGCCGCGAATTCGAAGCAGGTCGCGGCGTTCCCGCCCTGGTTGCAGTCGAGAAGGACGCATCCGGCGAAGCACTCGCACTGGCACTGTCCTACGCAAAGGCACTGGGTGCAACCCGCGCAGGCGTCATTAAGACCACCTTCACCGAAGAGACCGAATCCGACCTGTTCGGTGAGCAGGCAGTCCTCTGCGGCTCCACCTCCCAGCTCGTCCAGTACGGCTTCGAGGTTCTGACCGAAGCTGGCTACCAGCCCGAGATTGCTTACTTCGAGGTCCTGCACGAGCTCAAGCTCATCGTTGACCTGATGATCGAGGGCGGCATCGCTAAGCAGCGTTGGTCCATCTCCGACACCGCAGAGTACGGCGACTACGTCTCCGGCCCCCGCGTGATCTCCCCCGAGGTCAAGGAAAACATGAAGGCTGTCCTGGCAGACATCCAGAACGGCAACTTCGCAAAGCGCTTCATGGAAGACCAGGCCGCAGGCGCACCCGAGTTCAAGGAACTGCGCGCAAAGGGCGAGGCACACCCCATCGAGGCAACCGGCCGCAAGCTGCGCGAGCTGTTCTCCTGGAACACCGCTGACGACGACTACACCGAGGGTTCGGTGGCTCGCTAAGCGGTAGCTCAGCAATAGCTTTCTAAGAATCCGGCGTTCCACCTCTCACCCCACACGGGGGAGGGGGTGGGCGCCGGATTCTTGCTGTTTCAAGCTGAACAGCAGCACTCAACAGGTATGTGATGCAGTTCATGCTCACTTGAGTTGCGGGTGTCTATAAAATGCCGTATAGTATTTACTTGTTGCAGGGGAAAACCTGAAAAACAAATAAGCGCCTCTAGCTCAATTGGCAGAGCAATTGACTCTTAATCAATGGGTTCTGGGTTCGAGTCCCAGGGGGCGCACTTCAAAGAAAATCCCGCTGATTCTTCGGAATCGGCGGGATTTTTGCGTTCCCCGAATAATGCGGGTTTGTAGTGCGAGGTGCATATTATCCTCTTTGCTCCTGATGCGAGTGCTTGGAAGACGGTATTCGCCCTCGTTCCTACAGGGGTGGGGTGGGTGGGTACCTCGCGTCTCCCAAGACTACGGTGTGCGCTACATGTTTCCTCCGCGCCTACGCAGGGGCACCCGTCACCCGGACGCTCCGTTCCTCCTTGCTTCGCTGCGGAGAGCGTCCGTGTGACACCCTGAGGGCGCTTCCGGAAAACGTAGCTGCACCCAGGGGCTCCCGGTGGGCACACCTATACGCAACCTCTGGTGGGTGCGTGGAGGTTTCGGTGGCCTCCGTAGCGACATCAGGGTGCCCGAAGCGA
>NZ_KV821875.1:62891-206369 GCF_001815755.1 Rothia sp. HMSC061C12 | reverse complement strand
CGAGGGCGGGTGCCCCTGTAGGAGCGAGGAGGGTGCCGAACCTCGAGCTAATCCCGCCGGGTGGTTCGTGGTTTGGGCGTGCGCCCCGTGCCTAGCGAACTGGTGCGGGGGAGGGCTGTCGCCTTTTAGTGTGTTGCTTGGTGATTTGGCGTTTTGCATGTGGCGCGGAGGAAACATGCGGCGTGGCAGCCTCCACCCACAAGCAATAAGCCACCGCGTATCAGAGTGTAACCCCGGTGAGAGCCTAGCCTAAGACTGCGGTAAACTGAAAGTTATGACTGCAACTCCGTTCTACATCACCACCGCCATCTCCTACCCCAATGGCAACCCGCACATCGGCCACGCCTACGAAACCATCGCCGCCGACGTGCTAGCCCGCTTCAAGCGCCTCGACGGCTTCGACGTGCGCTTCATGACCGGCACCGACGAGCACGGCCAGAAGATGCAGACCACCGCCGAGAAGCTCGGTAAGACCGCTAAGGAACTCGCCGACGAGAACTCCGCACGCTTCAAAGCAATGAACGACGCGCTGAACATCAGCTACGACCGCTTCATCCGCACCACCGACCCCGACCACTATGTCGCATCCCAGGCCATCTGGAAGCGCATGGAAGAAAACGGCGACATCTACCTCGACAAGTACGCCGGCTGGTACTCCGTACGCGACGAAGCCTACTACGCAGAAGACGAAACTGAAGTCCGCGACGGCCAGCGCTACGCCATCACCACCGGCACCGAAGTCGAATGGACCGAAGAAGAATCCTACTTCTTCCGCCTCTCCAAGTACGGCGACAAGCTCCTCGAACTCTACGCCAACGAAGGCTACGTCTACCCCGAATCCCGCCGCAACGAACTCATCTCCTTCGTCAAGGGCGGCCTCAACGACCTGTCCATCTCCCGCACCACCTTCGACTGGGGCGTACCCGTACCCGGCAACGACAAGCACGTCATGTACGTGTGGGTCGACGCCCTCACCAACTACCTGACCGGCCTCGGCTACCCCGATACCGACAACGAACTGTTCACCAAGTACTGGCCCGCAGACCTGCACCTCATCGGTAAGGACATCACCCGATTCCACTCCATCTACTGGCCCGCATTCCTGTGGTCCGCCGGAATCGAACTGCCCAAGCGCGTCTTCGGCCACGGCTTCCTGCTCGTCAACGGCGAGAAGATGTCCAAGTCCGTCGGTAACGTCGTTGACCCCGCAAACCTCGTTGACGCATTCGGCCTGGACGCGGTCCGCTTCTTCCTCATGCGTGAAGTGTCCTTCGGCCAGGACGGCTCCTACTCCGAAGAGTCCATCATCAACCGCATTAACTCCGACCTGGCAAACAACCTTGGCAACCTCGCCCAGCGTTCCCTGTCCATGGTCGCCAAGAACTGCGGCGATGCCGTCCCCACCCACGGCGAATTCACCGAAGCTGACCGCCAGATCCTCGACCAGGCGGCAGCCCTCTACGAGCCCGTCCGTGCAGACTTCGACGAGCAGGCATTCCACCGCGCTTTGGAACGCATCTGGACCGTCCTCGCAGACACCAACGCCTACTTCGCAGAACAGGAACCCTGGACCCTGCGCAAGAACGGCGAACTCGACCGCATGAACACCGTACTGTACGTAACCCTTGAGGTCGTACGCCAGGTAGCCCTGCTGCTGCAGCCCGTCATGCCCGACTCGACCGCCAAGCTGCTGACCCTGCTCGGCGTACCCGAAGGTGACGCACGCCAGTTCGCAGCCCTCGGCACCGCACTCGTGCCCGGCACCGAACTGCCCGCACCCGCACCGGTGTTCCCCCGCTACGAAGCACCCAAGGCATAACAGCTGCCTGAGTATCAGCGGACAGAGCCTGAGACAGCGCCGTAACTGATAGCGCTGTAACGGATAGTCTATGAAAGCCCCCGGCTTCCCCACCCAGATGGGGGAGGAACCGGGGGCTTTTCGCATACATATATAGGTGTAGGCGCGAGGCGGAGAAGCAGGGTAAGGATGCAGGGTGAGAACGCCGGGTGAGCCGCCACTCATCCTTAAGGATGATGCCGGTGCCCCGCCCAGCCCGCCTCAGGCTCACCTCAGCCCGTGGAATGAGTGGGGAATCTGCGCATCCGCAGGTCAAGACCCGGTGAACACCCGCCAAAATCAACCTGGAGGATGAGAAAAACCCTGTAGTCAGCGCCATGCTGCGTGAAATAATTGAACTATGACTACGACAACTCCTCACGCACAGACGGCACAGGTCGCCGTCTCCGCACGAAACCTTTCCAAAACCTACGGCATGGGTGAAGCAACCGTCCACGCCCTCAACAACGTCTCCGTCGACTTTGAGCAGGGCAAGTTCACCGCCATTATGGGCCCCTCCGGCTCGGGCAAGTCCACGCTGATGCAGACCATCGCAACCCTGGACACCCCCGACCCGAACCCGGCAACCTCGATTCGTATTGGCGGTACCGAGCTCTTCGGCCTGAAGGACAACGCCCTCACCGAATTCCGCCGCGAACACATCGGCTTCATCTTCCAGGCGTTTAACCTGGTGCCCACCCTCACCGCGGGCCAGAACATTGACCTGCCGCTGGGCCTCGCCGGTAAGAAGCCCGACCCGCAGTGGCGCGACTACCTGGTCAAGACCCTCGGCCTGGAAACCCGCCTCGACCACCGCCCCGAACAGCTCTCCGGCGGTCAGCAGCAGCGCGTCGCCATCGTGCGCGCCCTGCTCGCACGCCCCGAAGTGGTCTTCGCCGACGAACCGACCGGTAACCTCGACTCCAACTCCGGCGCCGAGGTGCTGCGCCTGCTGCGTGCCGCCGCAACCGACCACGCACAGACCATCCTCATGGTCACCCACGACGCAAACGCCGCCTCCTACGCAGACCGCGTGGTCTTCATCAAGGACGGCATGGTCGCCGGCGAAATGATCGAACCCACCTACGACGCCGTCCTCGGCGCAATGGCACAGCTGGAAGGTCGATAAGCCGTGGCAACCACACTGAACACGGTGGCGCGCTCCAATCTGCGCGCCTCCAAAGGAAAATACATCCTCACGGGCATAGGCATCGCGATCTCATCCTTCTTCATCGCCGCCATTA
Source organism: Rothia sp. HMSC061C12 (assembly GCF_001815755.1). Classification (NCBI taxonomy): domain Bacteria; kingdom Bacillati; phylum Actinomycetota; class Actinomycetes; order Micrococcales; family Micrococcaceae; genus Rothia; species Rothia sp. HMSC061C12. Next base: position 203,288 of record NZ_KV821875.1, on the reverse strand, counting down.
TGATGCTCACCAACTCGTTGCAGGCGACCGTCAACTCCTCCGTTGGTGACGTGCTCTCCCGCGCCGAGGCGGTCGTCGCCTCCGCCGCTACAACCAGCGACGGTAAAGACAGCACCTCTATCTACCTGACCCGTGACCAGATTCAGAAAGTAGAAAAGAGCGACCTGCTCTCCGGCTACTGGGTACAGTACGCCGTCACGGGTTCGATCGGTACCGGCGACCAGAAAACCCCCGTGCAGTACAACCAGCTGCCCGCCGACTCTAGCCTCTTCCCGTACAAGGTGCAGGGTAAAATCCCCAGTAGCAACCACGAAATCATGGTCTCTACCTACTTCGCGAAGAAGCACAACCTCTCGCTGAACGGCAAGGTCACCAGCACCGACGTTGTAGAATCCGTCAGCGCCCCCGGTACTGACAAGACCGCCGAATACACCGTCGTCGGTCTGTTCGACCCCGGTTTTGAAGGCTCCACCACCAACCAGGCTGTCTTCATTGGCGGCACCAGCCTCGGCGAAGCCACCCTGAAAGCAGCCGAGACAGAAAACAAGAGCTCCGCGGCAGGATACCGGGGCATGGCTGGCGCGAACCTCATCTACCTCAAGTTCAAGGACGGCGTAACCGACGCCAAACTCAAGAGCCTGCAGGATACCCTCAGCAGCGGCGACACCAAGAACGACCCGCGCGTTATGACCGGTCAGAAGCTGCTGGAAGACTACCAGAAGAGTATCTCCACGGTCTTCACCTCCATTAGCGTGGTCCTGGGTGCCTTCGCGGCACTGGCTCTGCTGGTTTCCTCCTTCGTCATCTCCAACACCTTCGCGGTGCTGGTCGGCCAGCGCATCCGTGAGCTGGCTCTGCTGCGCACCCTCGGCGCCCGCGGCGGCTCCCTTGTACGGATGCTACTCATCGAATCCATTACCGTGGGCGTGGTGTTCTCCCTCATCGGTGCGCTGTTGACCTACCCGGTTGGCGCGCTGGTTGGTGCAAACCTCACCACCATCATGATCTCCTACTCAATCACCCCGATCCTGGTGAGTGTGCTCCTCTGCACCATCGTGACGGTTCTGGCGTCGCTCTCCCCGGCACGAAGCGCCCTGCGCATCTCGCCCATCAGCGCGATGAGCGAGCACACCAACCTTGAGGTGCGCAAGCCCGGCAAGGTCGGCCCGATCCTGGGTCTGGTCTTCGGTGCCGCAGGTATCGGCCTGGCTATGCTGGCTCAGAACCAGGGTTCCGGTGAGGGTGCCGGCAATAAGGCCATCCTCCTCATGATGGGGGCCGCGCTGCTGCTCGGTATCGCGGTCTTTCTCCTCACCCCGCTGGTACTGCCCCCGCTGGTACGTGCCCTCGGTAAGGTCACCCGCACCCAGACCGGCAAGCTGGCGCTCGCCAACGCACTACGTTCGCCCAAGCGCACCGTCTCCACCGGTCGTGCCGTGCTGGTGGGTACCCTGGTCGTATCGACTGTGCTGACCGGTTACTCGGTGCTGAGCGCCTCGCTGACCAAAGCCCTGGATCAGCAGTACCCGATTTCTGCGCAGGCAAAGTACAGCTCGTATGACCAGTCCGAGGCAACCTCCACCGTGACCAAGGCGGAGGAAATCGCCTCCAAGGTCAAGGGTATTAAGAACGTTCAGGCATCCGCCGTCGGTTACGCAGCCGGTGTGGTTGACTACACCGTCGAATACGAGGGACAGACCGCCAACCAGAATTCCGACCTGGTGGCGCTGAGCTCCTCCGATTTGAAGGCAATCCTGCCGGGCGAAAACTCGAACCTTGCGGATGACACCGTGCTCGTACCGCAGGGCCTCTGGAAGTCCGCTGGATTGAATGAGTCCAGTCGTCTGAAGGCACACGGCCCGCTCGGCGAAGTGGAACTCAAACCCGTCAAGTCCGCAACCAAGCAGAACCTGCTGATCGTCAACCCTGCCACCGCCGCCAAGCTGCAGGACGCCAAGAACCCGCAGAAGGTTGCCAACCCCGCCGCTGAGGAAGCTCAGAAGCGCATGGAAGAAGCAATCGCCAGCGGTGACCAGGAAGCTCAGACGAAGGCAGCACGTCTGACCGTCACCAGCCAGGCAACCGGTAACGACACCGTCGTTCTGGTGCGCGCCGCCTCCCCGCTGACCAGTAGCGAGAACGCGACCCTGCAGGCTGACCTGAACCGAGCCAGCCCGGACAGCTCCTTCACCGGTGGCTTGCAGGAACGTCAGACCTACGACCAGTTGCTGACCGTTATGCTGACCTTCACCCTGGTGATGCTCATGCTCGCAGTGGTCATCTCGATTATTGGTGTGGCGAACACGATGACCCTGTCGGTCAACGAACGCCGCCGCGAGAACGCGATGCTCCGCTCGCTGGGTCTGTCCCGCAAGCAGCTGCGCCGTATGATTTCCATTGAGGCGATTCTGATTACGCTCGCCGCAGTGGTGCTCGGTATGGTTTCCGGTGCGGTGATTGGTAGCCTCTCTGCGCAGATTATTATGTCTTCCATGAGTGCTTCCGCCCCGCTGGTGCTTGACCTGCCGTACGTCTGGTACGTAGTCATCCTCATGGTGGGTGTGCTCGCCGCGATGCTCGCTTCGGCTCTGCCTGCGGCTCGTTCGGCTCGCATGTCCCCGGTTGAGGGTATGCGCGGCTAACCCGGCATAGTCACAGTATTCGGTGTAGTTCCGGATACTCGGCGTGAGAAAGCCCCGGAGGGTGCCTCGAGAGGAGGCGCCCGCCGGGGCTTCACTGTGTCCTCTAGTCTGCCGTGCTCTCTATTCTGCTGTGCTTGTACTCTCAGATTCTTGGAGCTGACCTGTAGCATGGCTTTGCGCGTATGATGGGTGTATGAGTACTAGCCACCCCAATCTGCGTCGCGGGTACACGCTACCCCATGAAGCGGAGGTTCTTCAGATCCTCCGTGACGCTGGTGTGCGCCGTGCCCGACTCTTCGGCAGCGCCGCCCGCGGTGAGCTGACCGAAACCAGCGACCTGGATTTTTTGGTGCAGATGCCGGGGGTAGCCCCTTTTGACGAGTTCATGCAGATGGTCGATGCTCAGCACCGCATTGAACAGCTGACCGGCCGTAGCGTTGATATGGTCACCCGGTTGCGCCCCCGCATCTATGCGGAGGCAGAACCAGACATGGTGGAGCTGCCGCTATAAGAAGTTGCCTGAGCTGATGAGCGACTTTGAACGAATCATCGACGAGATAGAAGAAACTACTTAACTAAAGAGCCCCGGAGGGTGCCTCGATCAGGAGGCGCCCGCCGGGGCTTCGCTGTGTCCTCTAGTCTGCCGTGCTCTCTATTCTGCTGTGTCCTTATATAAGGGAACGCTAGTGGGCGATACCCGCCTCATACGCCATAATGACCGCCTGCACACGATCACGCGCACCCAACTTCGCCAACACATGCGACACATGCGTCTTCACCGTCGCCTCCGAAAGCACCAGCTCCCGCGTAATCTCCGCATTCGACAAGCCACGCGCAATCAAACCCAGCACCTCAAACTCACGCGGCGACAACTGCTCAATCAACTCACGATGCGGATAATCCTGCACAGGCTCAAAGCTTGCATGCTCAGCCGGAATAAACGTCGCCTTAGGAAGCTCAGAACCAGCAGCCGGGGGAATAGCAGGAACAGACTCGGCGGCAGGAGCGGCAGGAACGGCAGGAGCGGTAGGAACAACAGGAGCGGGGGAGTCCAGCACCGGAATCATGTGCTCCAGTAGGCGGCGAGTTGCAGACGGCGCAATCACCGCATCGCCGCGGTGCACCGTACGAATCGCCTCCAGCAGCTGCTCCGGCGGAGTGTCCTTCAACAAGAAACCGCTCGCACCCGCACGCACCGCCGAATACACGTACTCATCAATATCGAAGGTCGTGAGCATAATAATGCGCACCCGCTCATCCTCTTCACGCTCGCCGTCACGCTCCAGAATACGGCGCGCCGCCTCCAGGCCGTCGCAGTGCGGCATGCGCACATCCATGAGGATGACCTGCGGCGCCTGCCCCTCAGAGACCATGCGGTCAAAAACGTCAATCGCCGCCAGGCCGTCATCGGCTTCCATGACGACCTGCAGATCCGGCTGGGAGTTGACGAGCATGCTCAAGCCGCCGCGCACTAGGCGCTGGTCGTCAACGAGCATCACGCGGATCGGCTGGGTGGTCTGTGGTGCAGAAGTCTGTGGTGCAGAAGAGTACATAGTTTCAATCCTAGATTACGAGGTAGTAGAGGACACTGGTATTAGAGGTCGCGGTAGGGCAGCGCCGCCTCAACGAGCCAGCCGCCGTCAGGCTGCAGACCGTAGGTGAGGGTGCCGTGGTAGAGGGCGATGCGCTCGCTCATGCCGCGCAGACCGTTGCCGCTACCGGGCACCGGGCGGGCGATGTGCTGAGCCGCGGCAGAGGAAACCGGGCTGTTCTGAACCCGCAACTGCAGACCATCCTTACCCCAGTGAATAGTGACGGTGGTTGCCGCGCCGGGGGAGTGCTTGAGCGCGTTGGTGAGCGCCTCCTGCACGGTGCGGTACGCCGCCAGCTCGGCACCCTGCGGTAGGGTGCGCGCCATGGTGCCGGTGATTCCGGTGAAGGTGACGGGTAGCCCGGCGCGGCGGCTCTGCTCCACGAGGGCGGGCACATCGTTGAGGGTGGGCACGGGTGCGTAGGCGGTTGCCTCGTCCGTGCGGAGTAGCCCGAGGAGGGAACGCATCTGGGTGAGGGAGTCGCGTGCCGTGTCTGCGATGAGTTCGAGGGTCTGCTCGGCAATATCCGGTTCGCTCTGCTGAGCCTGACCCGGCTGCTCTGCCTGTTCAGTCTGCTGCTCTGCCTGCTGTGCCTGTTGTGTTTGCTGGGCGCGTGCGGTGCGGGTGCTCGCGGCTGCGTAGCGTGCCCCGTCCGCCTGGGAAATAATGCTGGAGAGCGAGTGCGCCACAATATCGTGCATTTCGCGGGCGATGCGGGTGCGTTCGTCCTGCGCTGCGAGGCGGCGTTCCTGTTCCTGCTCGTATTCGAGGCGGCGGGCGCGTTCTTTGAATTCCTCGCTGCGCAGTTCGCGCATGCGGCGGGAGTCGCCGAGGAACCAGAAGACGGTGAAGATGGATCCGCAGAGCACGCCGAGCATCAGGGAGATGAAGATGCGGGCGGGCATGTCGTCCCAGTGGTAGAGGAACGAGAGCGAGGCCTGCACGGTGACGGCGAGTGCGCCGACCCAGCCGAGAATGAGGGCGCGGAAGCGGGCGCGACGGGTCCAGTGCCTGCCGGTGTGGTAGGCGGCAAGGCTGACCGGCGGGTAGCAGGTGAGGGCGAGTGAATCGGGGAAGGGAGACAGGAAGGTTAGGCAGAGCGCCGCGATGACCACGTAGATGCTTCCGTAGGGGAAGTGGTAGCGGAAGTAGAGCGCGGTGGTGCTGCAGAGCGCGGAGATGATCGGAATCCAGCCGTAGCTGTTGACGAAGGCAACGGAGAGCACGCCGCAGAAGAACTGCAGGTGTGCGACGACGATAACGTTCATCCAGCTGCGTTTGTCTCGGAGGTAGCTTTGCACGCGGCTGGAGGCGGTGATTGCGTCGGCGGGCAGGTCGCTGCTTTCTGAGATGCCGAGGGTATGCGTTACGGCGTAGCCGGGTTCGGCTGTCTCTGCGCTGTGCTGTGGGTTCTTCTGGGGTTCGGTGTGCTTGAGGGGCATGGTTCTAGTGTATCGGGGGTGTTTGTGAGGGATTGTGAGCCTCTTTTTTGCTCTCACGTGCAGGAATATTCTGTGGGTTTGTGTGTGGGGGTGTGTGCTTGGGTGGGTGCGACACGCTAAAAATAGCTATTTTTAGTGACCTTAATTACTTTTTTGTGGATTATTTATTCAACTAAGACTTGAGGGTTTGGGGTTGTATGGGCTTTGAATTTGGGTTTAAGAGACCTGAAACTCCCTTAAGTAACCTATTTGGGTTGAAAAACCTTCAAGTAATGCGGAGAGTTTAAGGGAAACCCCCTCATCAAACCATTTTTGGAGCCATTGCGGTACAGGTCCTTGATGGGTATAGTTTTAGCCGTACCCGAAATCTATGCCGATGGCCCAAGGCCTCGCAGAGCGAACACCAAGCGCTCTGAAGTGCACCTCCCTATATATGGGGAGCGGGATACAACATTATGTCGTTATCACCACAGAGGTTAGGCGCAAGCCTACTTCACTCACTCGAATCTCATCAGGTGACGTTCTTCGCCGTACACGACGGCGGGTGATAACTTTTATTCCTCAAAATGACATCACTCTCGAAGGACATACATGTCTACTAACATTTCTCGCCGCAAGGTTGTAGCTGGCGCAGCATGGGCTGCTCCGGTTGTCGCAGCTTCCGCTGCAGTTCCCGCTTTTGCTTCCTCCACCGAGTGTGAGTGGAACTCCACCGAAAACTACAGCATCTCCGGTCAGCCCTCCGGTGCACGCGACACTCTGAAGATTACTATTCCCGCTAAGGTCGACAAGCTCCGCTTCGAGGTTGCTGGTGGCGCAGGTGGCGGCTCCGCTCAGGTTGCTGGTGGTTCCGGTGCTCTCGTGACCGGTGAAATCCCCGTCAAGGCAGGCCAGGTTGTTGAGCTGGTCGCAGCTGCCGGTGGTGTAGCTTACCTGGCGTCCGAGCCCGGCGTTGACAGCGCGGCTATTTGGCAGACCCGCCCCGCAACCGGTGGTAAGGGCTACGGTAACGGTGGTGACGTAAACGAACAGCCCGTTCCCGCAGACGCTAAGGCTCGTGTTGAAGCTATCGCGCCCATGCCTTCCGATATGAAGCGTTACCTCTACGGTGGTTCCGGCGGTGGCTCCTCCGCTCTGGTTATTGATGGCACCCCGATTGCTGTTGCAGGTGGCGGTGGCGGTGCGGGTATCCGTACCCAGCCCGGTACCAACAACATGCCCGCAAATAGCCCGTTCTACAACCCCAAGGCAGTCAACGCTTCCACCACCAGCCTGGGTGACACTGCGGTTAAGTCCGTTCTGCCCGCAGGTGCAAGCGCATCCGCAGCAGCCGGTGGCGACGCTGAGACCTCCGTCTCTCACTACACCGTTCTGAAGCCGCACGCCTCTGAGCGTACCGCTATGAAGGTTGCCGGTGGTAAGGGTGGTAACGGCGGCGTTGGTGGCGCAGGTGGCGAGCAGCCCCTGCTGTACAACGACAAGGCTAACGTCTACGGTGTTCTGGGCTTCACCAGCCAGAACAAGCAGGAGCTCTTCAGCTCCTCCGTTGCTGGCGACAAGGGTGGCTCCGGCTTCGACGGTAAGGGTGCAGACGGCGTCTTCGCATACTCCTACCAGATTGACAACAACGACATTTCCAAGCTGGAAATCGTTCACCAGACCAACCCTGTTAACCTCAACGAAAAGCGCCCCTACAGCGAAAGCGACACCCGCAAGTCCTTCAACGGTTACCAGACCGTTGTCTCCGCAGGCGGTGGTGCAGGTTACGGTGGCGGTGGCTCCGGTGCTGCTCGCGGTCTCTCCGCTATCATTACCTCCCAGAAGTGGAACGCTAACGAAGAACCCACTCGATACCGCCAGAACGTTAGCGCACTGCTGCAGGCAGGCGCAGGTGGCGCAGGTGGCTCCTACGTTTCCCCCACCGTTCCCAATGGTGAGATTTCCTCCGCTAACAACGCTGCAAAGCAGTCCGGCGTTCGTAACCCCGGTTACGTGAAGGTTACCCTCTGCACCCGCTCCTAATAGCAGTAGCGCATAGGGTCCTCACGCTGAGTGAGAACTCATAACAATATTCCCCGGCTGAATTATCAGCCGGGGAATATTGTTTTAACCGGCAGGAGCTGAACACCCCAGAATCCAGAACCCCAGAAGCCAGTGGGCACCGGGTCGAACCAGAAGGGTAGGGGAGTGGCACGGCAGGAGCTACAGCTAGTCAGACGTCGTCTAGCCCAGAGTCTGAGAACCCGCCCGCACACTCTACCGCCCACCCGCGGCGCGTATTACGGTAGAGGCATGACTGAAGCACGTAGCATCGACCTCGCCGTCATCCCCGGCGACGGCATCGGCCCCGAAATCATTACCGAAGCCCAGCGCATCCTCACCCGCGCCTGCGAGCTCGAAAACATCACCGTAACCCCCACCCACTACAAGCTCGGCGCCGAGCACTGGCTGGAAACCGGTGAAACCCTGCCCGACTCCACCATGGACGCCCTCAAGCAGCACGACGCGATCCTCTTCGGCGCCATCGGTGCAGACCCGCGCAGCGGCAAGATTCCCTCCGGCCTCATCGAACGCGAAATGCTCCTGAAGCTGCGCTTCGCCTTCGACCACTACATCAACCTGCGCCCCTCCCGCCTGTACCCCGGCGCAGTCTCCCCGCTCGCCAACCCCGGCAACATCGACTTTGTGGTCGTGCGTGAAGGCACCGAAGGCCCCTACATTGGCAACGGCGGCGTCATCCGCGGCGGCACCCCCCACGAAATCGCCACCGAAGTCTCCCTCAACACCGCACACGGTGTGGAGCGCCTGGTGCGCTACGCCTTCGAGCTGGCGTCCACCCGCCGCAAGAAGGTCACCCTCGTGCACAAGACCAACGTGCTCACCCACGCAGGTCGCCTCTACAACCGCTACTTCACCGAAATCGCGGCTGAATTCCCCGAGGTTGAGACCGACTACCTGCACATTGACGCGACCACCATCTTCATGGTCACCGACCCCGCCCGCTTCGACGTGATCGTCACCGACAACCTCTTCGGCGACATCATCACCGACCTCGCAGGTGCAGTCACCGGCGGTATCGGCTACGCGGCAAGCGGCAACATCAACGCCGTCGGCGAGTTCCCCTCCATGTTCGAGCCCGTACACGGCTCCGCACCGGACATCGCCCGCCAGAACAAGGCAAACCCCACCGCCGCAATCCTCGCCGGTGCAATGCTGCTGCGCCACCTCGGCCACGATGCCGCCGCAGCCCGCATTGAGGACGCTGTCGAGGCAGATATGCGCGAAAACGGTGCCAGCGTGCGCGGAACCGATCAGGTTGGCGCGGACGTGCTCGCACGCCTCGGTTAATACTTGCCCGGCTAAAACTGGCTCGGCTAAAACGTGAACTACGCTAGTGAAGCCCGGAAGGAACACACCTTCCGGGCTTCACCTGTTCACATCCTGAATGGGAGAAAAGGTGCGCATGCGGCAAACGCATCTTTCCGGTACTCTAAACAGGTCAGGCACACCCGCCCGGCACCTCGGCGGTGGACACCATCCACCACTAGCTTTGATGCATCCAACTAGCACAGACCGCTAGATGCACCATCTGCCCCGCACGACAACGCGCCCGGCGGCACACACCGGTCCCTCGCCCCGCCGCGAGAACCGCCACTCAAAGAACGCCCACAGAGGCAACTAGACGAAGAGGAACGCAGAACGATGGCAACCGAATTCAGCCACGAAGCAAACCAGTCACCCGCCACCGCCGAACGCCGCGCCGAAATCCTCGCAAACCCCGGCTTCGGTGACTACTTCAGCGACCACATGGTCACCATCGACTGGGAAGGCGACTACAAGACCGGCGGCACCTGGTACGACGCACGAGTTCACCCCTACGGCCCGCTCGTCCTCGACCCCGCAGCATCCGTGTTCCACTACGGCCAGGAAATCTTCGAAGGCATCAAGGGCTACCGCCACGCCGACGGCTCCGTATGGACCTTCCGCCCCGAAAAGAACGCTGCACGCTTCGCGAACTCCGCACGGCGCCTCTCCCTGCCCGAGCTGCCCGAAGAGACCTTCATCGAATCCCTGCGCGAACTCGTGAAGGTAGACGAGCAGTGGGTACCCACCGGCGACGGTGAAGCCTTCTACTTCCGCCCCTTCATGATCGCAACCGAGGCATTCCTGGGCGTTCGCCCCGCACGCCACGTGCAGTACCACGTGATCGGCTCGCCCGCAGGTAACTACTTCGGCACCCCCGAACCCGTAGACATCTGGCTCTCCACCACCTACGCCCGCGCAGGCGAAGGCGGCACCGGTGCGGCAAAGTGCGGCGGTAACTACGCAGCATCCATGATCGCCCAGACCGAGGGCGAGAAGCACGGCTGCAAGCAGGTCATTTTCAAGGATCCGCACCGTGGCGACGCCATCGAAGAGCTCGGCGGCATGAACGTGTTCTTCATCTTCGGCAAGGAAAACAAGATCGTCACCCCCGAACTGACCGGCACCATTCTGGAGGGCGTGACCCGCTCCTCGCTGATTCAGCTGGCTAAGGACCGCGGCATGACCGTCGAAGAGCGCGCAATCACCCTCAACGAGTGGCGTGAAGGCGTGGCAAACGGCGACATTACCGAAATCTTCGCCTGCGGCACCGCAGCAGTGGTCGCGCCCATCGGCAAGCTCAAGGCAGAAGACTTCGAAATCCCGGCACCCACCGAGCACTTCGGTGAAATCTCCAAGAGCCTGCGCGAAGAGCTCGTCGGCATTCAGCTCGGCACCGTTGAGGACCGCCACGGCTGGATGACCCGCCTCATCTAAAACGTGAATCTAACGTAACCCGCGAAATCCCCGCAGGATGCTCCGCCCGACCCCGCACGTCGCGCGGCGAGCAACCCGCGGGGATTCGCTGTGCCCGGCGAATAGTGCGCGCGGCGTTGATAGCGCGAGGACAGGGGAGGGGAGGCGCACCCCGCCGCCGTCCCTCGATAAAACCCGCCCCGCCGAACCCGACCCCGCTAAAACCCGACCCGCCGCCCGCACCCTCGAAGGCTGGTACTCTAGAAAGTATGCGTATTGCACGATTTACCGTAAATAATGAGCTCCACTTCGGGCTGGTAGAAGGCGACGCAGGCGAAGAAACCCTGCGCGTACTCGCCGGCGACCCCTTCTACTCGGGCATCGAACCGACCGGCACCACCTACCCCATCGACCAGGTGCGCCTGCTCGCCCCGATCATCCCCCGCTCCAAGGTGATTGGAGCGATCGCAAACTGGGCAGGAACCGAGGCACCCGCCTCCCCGCAGTTCTTCCTCAAGCCCAACACCACCGTAATTGGCCCCGGCGACCCCGTGACCCTGCCCGAGTACTCCGAAGCCGTCAGTGCAGAAGGTGAACTCGCCGTCATTATCGGTCGTATCGCCAAGTCCGTGCCTCTTGAGCGCGTGCACGAGGTCATCTTCGGCTACACCGTAGCCAATGACCTCACCGCCCGCGACCTGCTCGAAGACCGCCAGTGGACCCGCGCTAAGGGCTTCGACGGCTCCACCCCGCTCGGCCCCTGGATCGAAACCGACCTGGACACCGACTCACTGAACATCACCACCTGGGTCGACGGCGACGTCGTGCAGGAAGGTAACACCTCCGAAATGCACTACTCTGTAGCCGAACAGGTTGCCGCAGCCTCCGAAATCTTCACCCTGCTGCCCGGCGACGTACTGCTCACCGGCACCCCCGCCGGCATCAGCGTACTGCGCGACGGCAACGAAGTAGAGGTCGAAGTCGAAGGCATCGGCTCCCTCGTCACCCGCGTGCGCGACTAAACAGCCCGCACCCAAAACGTAACGTACATCCTGAAACACACCGTCAAGGAGACATCATGACCGAATACCACGGTCCCGTACTCAACAGCCCCGCAGACACCCGCGTCCGCTTCTGCCCCTCGCCCACCGGCACCCCGCACGTGGGCATGGTCCGCACCGCCCTCTTCAACTGGGCGTACGCACGCCACACCGGCGGCAAGCTGATCTTCCGCATCGAAGACACCGACGCAGCACGCGACTCCGAAGAGTCGTTCAACCAGGTGCTCGAATCCCTGCACTGGCTCGGCATCAACTGGGACGAAGGCGTTGGCGTCGGCGGCCCCCACGAGCCCTACCGCCAGTCCGAGCGTAAGACCGCAGGCATCTACAACGAGATCTTCGAAAAGCTCGTTGAAGGCGGCTACGTGTACGAAGACTTCTCCACCCCCGACGAGGTGAAGGAACGCCGCAAGGCAGCCGGTCAGGACCCGCAGCTCGGCTACGACAACTACGACCGCAACCTCACCGAAGAGCAGAAGGAAGCCTACCGCGCCGAGGGCCGCCAGCCCGTGTGGCGTCTGCGCATGCCCGACGAAGACATCACCTTCAACGACCTCGTTCGCGGTGAAATCACCTTTAAGGCAGGCACCGTACCCGACTACGTGGTCGTCCGCTCCAACGGCGACCCGCTGTACACCTTCGTGAACCCCGTCGACGACGCACTCATGGGCATCACCCACGTGCTGCGCGGCGAAGACCTGCTCTCCTCCACCCCGCGTCAGATTGCGCTCTACCGCGCACTCATCGACACCGGCGTGACCACCTTCATCCCCGAGTTCGGCCACCTGCCCTACGTCATGGGCCAGGGCAACAAGAAGCTCTCCAAGCGCGACCCCGAGTCGAACCTCTTCCTGCTGCGCGACTCCGGCTTCATCAAGGAAGGCCTGCTGAACTACCTGTCCCTGCTGGGCTGGTCCCTCTCCGCAGACCAGGACGTCTTCAGCATCGACGAGCTCGTCGAGCACTTCGACGTACACGACGTTGTCGCCAACCCTGCACGCTTTGACGTGAAGAAGGCAGAGTCCATCAACGGCGACCACATCCGTGCGCTCGACCCCAAGGACTTCCGCGACCGCCTCATCCCGTACCTGCAGGCTGCAGGCGTACTCGGCGAAACCCTCACCGAACGTGAAGAGCAGGTCCTCACCGAGGCTGCACCTCTCGTTCAGGAGCGTATGCAGCTGCTCGGCGAAGCACCCGGCCTGCTCGCATTCCTCTTCAAGAGCGACGACGAGATTACCGTGGCTGACGACGCACGCAAGCAGCTCAAGGAATCCGCACCGCAGGTCCTCGCCGCAGCAATCGAGGCACTCGAGCCCCTCGAGGACTTCACCGCAGCCAGCATTGAGGCAGCCCTGCGCGCCGCAATCGTCGACGGCCTGGAAATCAAGCCGCGCCTCGCATTCGGCCCCGTGCGCATCGCAGTGTCCGGTGAGCGTATCTCCCCGCCCTTGTTCGAATCCATGGAAATCCTGGGCAAGGAATCCTCCCTCGCACGTCTGCGCAAGCTTGCCGCTGAACTGAGCTAACCATGAGCCAGCCGAATAACCAATCCATCATCGGCAAGGCGCTGCTCAAGGGCACCCTCATGGCGCTCACCAACGCCTGCATTATCTGGCTGATTCTGTACATCGCCAACATGGACAAGTCCGTCTTGATGGTGGTCGCTGTTGTCGTTGCGGCAGCCTTCGGGTACGTGACCGCCTACTTCGAGGCGCGCGCCGCCCTGAACGCTCAAGAAGCTCAGGCACGGCACGCCCGCGGTGGCGACGTCAGCAGCTCGTCTGACGGCGTAGACACTTCGGATTCTTCGGACTCTTCGCGTGAAGAGGACGACGAAGACGACTTCGTGGACCCGGGCCCCGACCCGGACGCGGGCGACTTCGACGCCGGAAGCTCCAGCAGCTACAGCAGTTCGGACTACAGCAGCTACAGCAGCTCCGACTACTCTGGCGGCGGCGATTCCGGTGGAGGCGACTCTGGCGGTAGCAGCGACTAAGCTCTAGAGAATCCCCTTATCCAGCGGGAATCTGACGACCGAAAGGTCTGAAGGAAACCCGGTGGATAAGGGGATTTTTCATAAATTTGAGAATATTTTTTGTGATGGGTATTTCCTGTAAAACTACTAGTCGGTATCTTTTGCGGAGGTGAATCTGGCTCCATTTGAGGGAGTGTAGCAAGAATTTGGTTTGCGCACCCCGGTAAAGGCTCGTATAGTAGTACCTGTTGTTGCGACGAACTGAAAAGTTCAAAGCGAAAACATGCGGTTGTAGCTCAGTTGGTAGAGCACCACCTTGCCAAGGTGGATGTCGCGAGTTCAAGTCTCGTCAACCGCTCCGCTCAAGCCCCGAGGTTCGCCTCGGGGCTTTTTTGTTGTCTCTGGGGTTTTATTGTCTCCGGGGTTTTAGTTTTTGGAGGTGCGGGGGCGGGGTCCTGTGATCTTTCCCGAGGCGGTTGCTTGGGTGGGTTGACTGCCAGACTATCTGACTACCTGGCTACCTGGGTGCTGGCTGCCGGGCTATCTGACGACCTGACTGTCCGGTCATCTGGCTATCGGGAGGCAATACAGGAAAAATCTTCAAAAAAATTTGGGATGCAAAGCGTGCGGGGGAGAGGTTAAAGCCACTCTCTGAGCCCCTTGGAAGCTGCTTTGAGGGGTGAAAATCGGCCCCAAAACCCTCCTTTTGAAGAAATTTAAAAAACTTTTTAACCCCAAAAACCCCGGAAACACGCGGAAGTAGCGGGCATAAAACCGTGAATGTGAGGCGGCTCTCTAGATTTCGGCTTGCACGCCTCCAGAAAGACCCGTATAGTTATTACTCGTTCCGGTGATAAGTCGAAAGGCGAGAAACGGAACGGTAATGGGATATGGTGTAATTGGCAACACGAAGGTTTCTGGTTCCTTTGTTCTAGGTTCGAGTCCTGGTATCCCAGCTAACCTCCTCACGGAGGTTGCGGCCCCATCGTATAGCGGCCTAGTACTCCGCCCTCTCACGGCGGCAACACCGGTTCAAATCCGGTTGGGGTCACACTAGAAATAAACCCTCAGTCTTCTGGCTGAGGGTTTATTTGTTTATCCGGTAAAGACTGGTTTTAGATTCTACGGTGCCGCCGTGAGCCTCTCACGGCGCCGCTCCTTACGTCGCGGCACTCCGGGGCATGATGGATTTCCTCGCGCGCTCGGCATCATGCCCCTCCGTCACCGTTACAAACCGGTTGGGGTCACACTAGGAAAAGCCTGGTTTCTTCGGAAGCCAGGCTTTTTTGTTTATCCAGTGAAACCGGACTGAGATTCGGTAATGACTTAGCGACTTCAGCCATGGTTAAAAGCTATCCCTCAAAACGCTAACCCAGCCCCAAAGTCCGTACCTCATGACCAGAGTCCATAAGTCATTACTGAACCTGCAGTCACCTCTGGTGGGATGATCTTTTAGATTCCATGGTGCCGCCGCATACTCCTCGAGAAGGGAACGGGAAGAAAAAAAGGGGAGCGCAAAATTTGACCTTCACGCCAAGCCTCGGTATAGTCTTATCCGTAAGCGTGATTGGCGCAGTGGTAGCGCGCTTCGTTCACACCGAAGAGGTCACTGGTTCGAACCCAGTATCACGCACCAATAACCCCCGTTTCAAGGAACGGGGGTTTTATTATGCCCACCGGTATTTGTGTCCACAAGCAGTACAAACCCAGCCGCGGACACAACCACCCGAGAATGAGGTACCCCGTGACAACACCCGAACTCGCCGCAGCCACCGACTACGGACGCATGTACGCGCGCGTCCGCGGAGGAGAACCCCTCGTCCCCTCCATCACCACCGTCATCGGGCAGCACGCCAACGACCTCAGCGGCTGGCACGGGTACATGGCCGCCAAAGCCGCCCTCGAAGACCAGCGCGCCTACCGCGCCACCGGATCCCACGGCCTCAAATTCGCCATCATCCGCGACGCAGCCAGCGCCTCCGAACGATACCGCGACGCAGCCGCCGCCCGAGGCGACCGCGTCCACAACTACGCCGAAGCCGTCGCCCTACGCGCCATGGGCCGCGAACACAACCTCGACGAAAGCCGCGAACAGCTCATCATCAACGGCGAACAAGCCTACGCCGACCGCTTCGACGAATGGTGGGAAGCCTTCAAGCCCCGCCCCCTCGCCGCCGAAGTCACCATCTGGAACGACACCGTCGGCTACGCGGGAACCCTCGACCTCGTCGCAGAAATCGCAGGCCGAACCTGCATCATCGACTACAAAACCAAAGGCACCGACAAACGCGGCCGCGTCAAAGCACTCGACGAAAAAGTCGTCATGCAGCTCGTTGCCGGACTCAAAGCCGAAGAATCCATCGTCGACCCTGACAAAGGCACCTGGGAACCCTGGAAATACGGCGACGCACCCGTCCTCATGGGCGTGGCCCTCGGCGAAACGCAGGTGCTGCCGCAGCAGGCGAACCCCGCCGTGCTCGAACGCAACTGGTACAAGTTCTGCGCCCTGCGCCGCGTCTGGGAATTCGACCGCCAGGTCCAAGAATTTGAAGACCCCGCGCTCATGCCCGTAGTACCCCCGCCCGCGGTATAGGGGAGTAACGAGCGTAGGGGAGAGGCTCAAACCCCCTGAGGAGGTGAGCCTAGGGAGGTGAGCCCAGGGAGGTGAGGCTCAGCCCTCACCCTGCCGCCTCCACCCCAGCGCCTCGATTCGTTCTAGATTCGCGCTACTGAATCGGCGACAATAGAACAATAGGCAGAACGGCGCACCTGCTGTGAAGAATGCGCCCGCTGTGAGAACCTGCTCCTGGGAGACCCCTCCTGCCGAGAGAGCCCGCCAGCGCAGTTTCACCCGCGAGGTTCTACCAGCGCAGTTCTGCCGCCATATTGAAATCCGTAAGCACATTCCCGGCACCCCGCCGGCAAAGGAGAACCATGACCATCCTGAGCATCCGCACCGTAGGTGACCCGGTGCTGCGCAGCGTCTGCGACCCCATCACCGTCTTCGACGACGACCTGGCACGGCTCATCGACGACATGTTAGAAACCATGTACGATGTGGGCGGCGTGGGCCTTGCCGGCCCGCAGGTTGGTATCTCCAAGCAGATCTTCACCTTCGGCGGCATTGACGACCGCGAAGGCTACATCATCAACCCCGTGCTCGAAGTCGGCGAAGAAGACCAGGAAGGCGGCGAAGGCTGCCTGTCCGTGCCCGGTCAGAAGTCCGCGACCCCGCGCAAGAACTGGGCGCGCGTGACCGGCGTGGACCGCCACGGTGAGCCCCTCGTGCTGGAGGGTGAAGGCCTGTTCGCGCGCATGCTGCAGCACGAAACCGACCACCTGCACGGCAAGCTGTTCATCGATCGCCTCGTGGGTGAAGACCGCCAGCGCGTGATGCGTGCCCTGCGCGCCGCAGACTACAACTCGGTTGCCGCGAAGACCGTGACCGAGCGTGCAACCCGCGTGGGCGGTGCCTTCGGCGGCGGTGGCGCGTTCGGTGCAGGCTCTGCCGGTTCCTCCTTCGGTAGCTTCGGAAAGTAGGCTCACATGCTCAACATTATTTACGCAGGCACCCCCGAGGTTGCCGTGCCCCCGCTCGACTACCTGGCGAACTCCGATAAGGTTCGCGTGGTCGGCGTGCTCACCCGCGAAGACGCCCCCGTGGGCCGCAAGCGCGTGCTCACCCCCTCCCCGGTCGCGCAACGTGCCGAAGAGCTCGGCCTGCCCATCGTGAAGGCAAACCGCTGGAACGACGAAGCCGCCGCAGCCATCGCCGAGCTGAACGCTGACGCAGCCGCCGTGGTCGCCTACGGTGCCCTGCTGCCGCTGCCCGCGCTCGAATCCCTGCGCTACGGCTGGGTCAACCTGCACTTCTCCAAGCTGCCCGCATGGCGCGGCGCCGCCCCCGTGCAACGCGCCCTCATCGCCGGTGAGCAGGAAATTTTCTCCACCACTTTCCTGCTCGAAGAAGGCCTGGACACCGGCCCCACCTTCGAACAGGAATCCACCCCCGTAGCCGCTGACGACACCGCAGGCACCGTGCTGATGCGCCTCGCCACCAGCGGCGGCGCACTGCTTGAACGCACCTTCGAACGCCTCGAAGCGGGCGAGAGCGGCACCGTGCAGGTCGAGGACGAGTCGGTCAGTTACGCCTCCAAGATGAGCATTGCCGACGGCCGCCTCACCTGGACCGAACCTGCCGAACAGATTCTGGCACGCTTCCGCGGCGTGACCCCCGAACCCGGTGCATGGTGCGAACTGGGCGAAAACCGCTTCAAGATCGGTGGCCTGGCGGTTGCCGACGAACGACTGGTGCAGTCCCTGACCGAGGCAAACGGCGGCCCCCTCGCACCCGGTGCGGTGCGTCTGCACGCAAAGAAGGTACTGGTCGGCACCGGTACCGAACCCCTGATGCTGCTGCAGGTTCAGCCTGCCGGCAAGAAAATGATGGATGCGCCCGCGTGGGCTCGCGGCGCTGGCAAGGACATGGCGGAAGGCCTGGTGGTACTCGCATGAGCAACGAAAAGCGCCCCTACAAGGGAGGACACGGCAAGCCCGGTCACGCTGGCAATGGCAAGCCCGGCAACGGCAAGTTCAGCCAGGGTAGCGGTCAGGGTAAGTTCAATCAGGGCGGCGGTCAGGGTGAGGGCGGTGCGAAGCGTAAGCGTCGTCGCCGCTCCGGCGCTGGCAACGGCTCGAGTTCTGGTGTGAGCGAGCAGAACCGCCAGCAGTCCCAGAATTCCCAGCGCGCTCAGAACCAGCGCTCGCAGAATCAAAGCTCGCAGGGCCGCCCGCAGAAGTGGGACGACAACTCCCGCCCCGAATCGCGCACCGGCCGCCGCTTTGACGGCCTGACCAGCGTCGAACGCGCCGCACGCCGCGCCAAGACCGAACACGACGACACCAAACGCGGTGGCGGCGGCACCTCCCAGCGCAATAAGAGCGGCCACGAACGCAACCGCCGCTCCATGTCCGCCCGCGAATTCTCCGCGGCGGCACCCTCCGCACGCTCGCGTACCGCAGACACCGCACGCGCAACCGTCTTCGACGTACTGCGCTCCGTGGCGGAATCTGACGCCTACGCGAACCTCGTGCTGCCCAAGGCGATTCGTAGCCACCGCCTCGACCACCGCGACGCAGGCTTTGCAACCGAGCTGACCTACGGCACGCTGCGCCACCAGGGCACCTACGACGCAATCCTCAGCCGCTGCGTAGACCGCCCTATCGAGAAGGTCGGCACCACCACCCTGATTGTGCTGCGCATGGGCGTGCACCAGCTGCTGAACATGCGCGTTCCCGCCCACGCGGCGCTGAACCAGAGCGTGTCCCTGGCACGCGAAAAGATCGGTGCGGGCCCGGCAAGCTTCATTAACGCGGTGCTGCGCCGTGTCTCCGAGCGCACCCCCGAAGAGTGGTACGAACTCATCATCGAGGACGCGAAGGACGACACCGAACGCATGGCGCTGCTCGCCTCGCACCCCGCCTGGATTGTGCGTTCCATGCGCCAGGCACTCGTTGCGCACGGCCGCCCCGCCTCCGAAATTGAGCAGCTGCTCGAAGCGGACAACCTCGCCCCCGTGGTGAACCTGGTGGCGCTACCCGGCCTGGGTAGCCTCGACGAGGCACGCGAACAGGGCGCCGTCGACGGCGAGCTGGTTGAAGGTTCGGCGCTGTACGCCTCCGGCGACTTGGCACGCCTGGAATCCGTACGTGAAGGCACCGTCCGCGCTCAGGATGCCGGCTCCCAGCTGGTAGCACGCGCGCTCGCCGCAGCACCCCTGGACGGCACCGACACCGCATGGCTCGACCTGTGCGCAGGCCCTGGCGGTAAAGCGGCGCTGCTCGGCGCGCTCGGTATTCAGCGCGGCGCATCCCTGGTCGCCAACGAGGCGGCACCGCACCGCGCGCAGCTCGTGGAATCCTCCATGCGCCCCCTGTCCGAGGACAGCTACACGGTACTCACCGGCGACGGCCGCCAGATCCGCGAGACCCTGCGCAAGAACGCCTCTGACCTGCCCGGATCCATTGAGCCCGGTCAGCTTTTCGACCGCGTGATGGTGGATGTGCCCTGCTCCGGTCTGGGCGCCCTGCGCCGCCGCCCCGAGGCGCGTTGGCGCAAGTCCCCGCGCGATATTGCCGAGCTGCTGCCCCTGCAGCGTCAGCTCCTGGATGCGGCCATTGAGGCGACCCGCCCCGGCGGCGTTATCGCCTACGTGACCTGCTCCCCGCACGCGGCAGAAACCCAGAACATTGTGGCTGAGGTGCTCGAAAGCGGCGCGGTCAGCCTGCTCGATTCCGCCGCAGTACTGCGCGAAGTCGCCCTGCACACCGAAGGCGCGAACGGCGAGCCCGTGAGCGTGCTGGCGGGGGAGAAGGACCCCGGCCACACCCCCGAGATCAAGGTCAAAAAGGGTGCGCCGGTCGTGAAGGCTTCGGAGAACCCGACCACCGCGCAGCTGTGGCCGCACGTGCACGGAACCGACGCAATGTTCCTCGCCTTGCTGCGTAAGAACTAGCCGCTTCACCGCCTAGCATCACCCGCCATACGGCACGGATTTGAAAGGAACCCCATGGGTATTGCCATTAACCCGTCGATTCTTTCGGCGGATTTCGCGAACCTGCAGCGCGAGCTGGAGCGCATTTCCACCGCAGACGCCGCGCATATTGACGTGATGGACAACCACTTCGTCCCCAACCTCACCTGGGGTCCGCCGGTGGTCAAGCGTCTGCGCGAAATCTCCCCGGTGCCGTTCGACGTGCACCTGATGATTGAGGACGCCGACCGTTGGGCACCCGAATACGCCAGCATGGGCTGCGAATCGGTGACCTTCCACGCGGAGGCGGCTATCGCCCCCATCAAGCTGGCGCGCACCCTGCGTGCTGAGGGTGCGAAGGCGGGTATGGCGCTGCGTCCGGCAACCGCCGTGGAACCCTACCTGGACATGCTCAGCGAACTGGACATGCTGCTGATCATGACCGTGGAACCCGGCTTCGGCGGTCAGGCGTTCCTGGAGGTGACCCTGCCGAAGATCGCCCGCGCCGCCAAGGCGATTGAGGGCGCGAACCTGCCGGTGACCGTGCAGGTGGACGGCGGCATCACCGAAGAGACCATCCTGCGTGCCGCGGAGGCGGGCGCAACCTGCTTCGTTGCCGGTAGCTCGGTCTACGGTGTGGATGAGGCGCTCGGCGGTCCGGAGGCGGCAATTGCCTCCCTGCGTGCGGCGGCTGCATCGGTCAAGCGTTCCGGCGCCGGTTGCGGTTGCGGCTGCTAGCGGTGCTCGCCGGTAACAGTGCCCAGTCACTCTGATACTGCTGCCCGCGCCCATAAAACCTCATACGCCCCGTTGTGAAGACTGCATCCCGTCGCGGCTCTTCGCGGCGGGGCGTTTTGTATGCGCTTGGGTGCGTAGGCGAAGTTACCGTCAAGCGGGTGTAGGGTGGGGAGGACCACCCTTTTAAATGACATAGTGTCAGCAAGACTATGACAAAACGTGAAATATGTTACCCCGCGCAATTCCGCGGTAAAACCGGGCATCCTGACGGTCAGAGAAGCCAAGCTGAACCCGCCTTGATGTAACACTCAGATATCTGTAAGGTTAGGTATAGTTTAGTCATTTATAGGGGGAATTATGTCTTTCAACCGAACCGAGCTGACCGACGCCGAAAACCACGGCGCATCGGGCGTTAACCGCCGCGCCTTCTTCGGCCTGGCGCTCGCCTCCTCGGCTGCTCTCGCCCTCGCAGCATGCAGCAGCGAGACCACCACGACCACCACTTCCGGCGGTTCCACCTCCGGCGGCAACAGCGGCACCCGCACCATCAAGGACATTGACGACGAGAATGTAGAAGTTCCCGCCAACCCGCAGAAGGTTATCGTCCTCTCCGAACCCACCCTCGACGGCCTGCTCGCCCTCGGCGTGACCCCCGTCGGTTCCGTCTCCGGTCGCGGCCAGTCCGGCGTGCCCAACTACCTTGCCGACCGCGCCAAGGGCGTGCAGATCATCGGCACCGTCGCCCAGGTCAACTACGAGCAGATCGGCAACCTTGATCCCGACCTGATTCTGGTCGACTCCACCGGCGTGGACAAGCGCTCCGAAACCTACGAAACCCTCAAGAAGATCGCCCCCGTGGTCTACTGCGGCTACGCGGGCGGCGACTGGCGCATCAACTTCCGTAATGTCGCCAACGCCATGAACATGGTCGACAAGGGCGAAGAAGTCATCAAGGCATACGAGGCAAGCGCCGCAACGTTGAAGGATCAGCTCGCCCCCAAGTACGGCGACAAGACCTTCTCCATTGTCCGCTGGGCAGGCAACGGCCCCGCCCTGATTCTCAAGGAACTGCCCGCCGGTCAGGTGCTCACCGACCTGGGCCTCAAGCGCCCCGAGGCGCAGGACCGCAACGGCCAGGGCCACTCCGAGCCGGTCTCCCTGGAGAACCTGGCAACCATCGACGCGGACTACATGTTCCTGGGCACCCTCGGCGGCGCAAGCCAGCAGAACCCGAACGCGCAGGGCTCCGCAGGTCTGCAGGGCGCTGAAGAAGCACTGAATAAGGCGAAGGAAACCTCCGGCTTCACCAACCTGAAGGCAGTCAAGGACGACCACGTGATTCTCGTGGACGGCTCCAAGTGGACCTCCACCGGCGGCCCGCTGCTGCTCGAGGGCATTATTGAAGACGTCAAGAAGGCACTTCCGCTCTAAACGCCCTGTTCTGAACACCCCGTTCTAAATACCCTGTGAAGCAATCACCCGCTGAAGCTTCCGCCCCCCTTCCCGCCGCGACCTAAAAACCGCGGCGGGAAGGGGATGCACGACCCACCACACCATCCTCAAGGACCACCATGACCGAAACTCGACCCGTGCGCACCGCAGCCCGCTATGGTGCCGTCGTGGCTCTCGCCGGCGCGCTCATCACCCCCGGTGCAGCGCTGACCGGCTCCACTCTCGCATTCGCGGATACTCCCGCCGCCACCCAGCAGGAAGCTAAGGCTGCCGTGACCATCTCCACCGAGAAGTGGCGCGAAGGTAAGCTCGTGCTGCGCGGCACCGGCTTTACCAGCACCGCACCCGGTCGCGGCGCAGTGTTCGCCGTGAAGTTCCTCGACGCCCTGCCGGATGAAGCGCACCAGGCGATTAACCCGATCACCAAGAAGGGCGGCAACTCGCCCGCGAACTTCATGGCAACCGCCAAGGAGGACGGCACTTTTGAGGTTGAGGTGTCCCTGCCGACCCCCGAAAACACCGGTCTGACCGCTGAGCAGCTGAAGAACAAGGGCTGGACCGTGGAGGGTACCAGCCACCGTATTCAGGTGCTTTCCGGTTCCCTGGGCGGTACGGATGCGGACGGTAACACCTACGACCGTCGTGCATCTGTGTCGCAGAATATTACGCTGAGCGACCCGGCTCCGAGCCCGGCACCGACCGCGGATCCCTCTGCTACCGCTGAGCCTTCTGCGACGGCTGAGCCTACCGCTGAGCCCTCTGCGACCGCTGAGCCTTCTGCGACTGCCGAGCCTACCGCTGACCCTAGCGCAACTGCAGAACCCACCCCCGCACCTACTGCAGACCCCACCCCGGCACCTACCGCAGAGCCGACCCCCGCGCCCAGCGAAGACTCGAAAACCTGCTCCCCCGCCGATGACTCCTTCACCCCGCGCCTGACCATCGAGAACCCCAAGGCGGTTCAGGGCGGCAAGCTGCACCTGACCGGTGACGGCTGGTGCAACCCCGAAGACAAGAAGGCATCCGTTATCGGTCTGAAGATTGACGACGGCAAGGTATCCCGTAACGACGCCACCGCGGTCAACGACAACCACACCATCTGGGCTGTCATCACCCCCGATGAGAACGGCCATATCGACGCCTGGATTGACCTGCCCACCCGCGACAACGCAGCCTTCAAGAATGACGAAGACGCCGCCAAGTACGCCTCCGGTGAGCACACCCTGCGCCTGCTGACCGGTAGCCTGCGTGAGGGCGACCGATCCGGAACCTACGGCGGCGCCAACAGCCAGGGCGGCATCAACACCACCTTCACCATCGGTGAGTACGCCCCCGGTGACGCGCCCGAGCCGGTCAACGCCTCCGAACTGACTAACGGTAATGGCGTGCAGGTGAGCCGTGACGGCTCCACCGTGACCGTGACCGTGCCGAACGCTGAACCGGGCACCTGGGTGTACGCCGCGACCTACCTTGGCAACTCCCCGCAGACCCTCTACGGCTCCGGCTGGAAGCGTCTGGATGGCAACCGCAGCTTCAGCTACGAAACCAGCGTGAGCATGCCCGCCGCAACCTACCGCGTGGTCGTGCATAACGGCAACCAGGGCGCTGAAAATGCGGTGCTCGGTTTTGCTGACATGACCGTGGAACACGCTGTTACCCCTCGTCAGGACGTTTCCCGCGATGAGCAGGACGCCACCGACCAGCTGGTCGAAGAGCTGAACGAGAACCCCGCAACCAGCACCTCTACCGCGCCGGTTCCCATGCGTAACGCGGGCGGCCGCATCAGCACCCGCGCCACCGACGTGGATGCATCCCTCGCCGCGCTCTCGCAGAGCACCGCTCCGGTCGTGAACCGCGTGCAGGCTAAGGCGAAGGTTCAGAGCGCGCAGAAGACCCTGGCATCTAACCTGCAGAAGACCGAAGCTAACGCAAAGAAGGCTGTGAAGGCCGCCGCCGGTTCGAAGAACTCGCAGAACGCACAGGGCTCGCAGAACTCTCAGAACTCCGCCGCAGGCACCAAGGCTCAGGGCCCGGTCATTGAGGGTACTGAGCTGACCGGCCTGACCAAGTGGGTGGTCAACAACGCCAACAACCTGCTGCTTTCGGCGGCTGGCCTGGTGGTTTTGGCTGCGGCTCTGATTCTGCGCACCTCCAAGAAGTAAGCTCTCTGACCACACATTCACATCGGCACCGGTCCACGCTCCACACTTTTGACCCTGCACCCTTGAACAGGGGCGTGGATCGGGTGCCTCCAACCATTCGGGTCACGACCCGCTGAACTGCACCGACCTACTGAACTTCACCTACACGAACCCGGTAGCGTTCAGCTTCGACCCCGGTAATTTTGAAAGGACCACCATGCGTGCACCTTTTTCGGGAGCCCCGAAGGCATCCCTGACCTCTAAGGCGCTGACCGCCTGCGCCGCCGCGACCCTGGCGCTTGGCTTGGGCGTTGGCACCGCATCCGCTCTGCCTCCGGGCGGTGCGAAGGCATCCACCCCCGGCACCTCCTCAACCGTTTCCTCTTCTGTGAGCGAGCACGGCGTGATTTCCTTTAGCGTGAGCGGCTTCCCCGCGAATACTGTGGTGTCCGTGAAGGTGGACGACGGTAACCTGTGCCCCTCCGACGCGGCTCAGGGCGCTTGCGTGGTGCACCAGCAGAAGACCGATGGTAACGGTAACGTCTCCGGTTCCTTCATTCTGCCGGATGTTGGCGCTGGCACCCACACCCTGCGTTTCCTTGCAACTGGTGAGAAGCGTGACAAGGACGGCAAGTACCTGGGTACCGAGGCGTACAGCAACCGCAGCCCCGAGTTCACCGTGGTGGGTGAGGGCGGTTCGGATAATTCCTCCTCGAACTCTTCGGGTTCTTCCTCGAACCGCGGCTCTTCCAGCTCGAAGAGCAACGGTGGTTCCTCGAACGGCGGCTCGAACTCTAACAACTCCGACTCTGCAGACGACGCTCAGGGCTCTAACGACTCCAACGAGTCCTCGTCCAATGGCGGCTCGAACGGCTCTTCCAACGGTTCTGCAAACGGTGCGGCTGACGCTGAGACCGTCTACACCGATGCTGATGGCAACACCATCACCAAGGAAGAGTACGATCGCCTGAACTCGGAGGCTGATTCTTCCGGTACTACCTCTGGTTCTTCTAATGCTTCCTCTGCGCCTTCTGCTTCGGCAGATGCTCAGAAGAAGAAGGCGACCGCTTCGGCGAGCGCATCTTCTTCGGCTGTTGCGCGCGGTACTGCGTCGAGCCCGAGCGCTTCGGCTTCGGGCGCGGCTAACACCGCATCCACCGTTCAGACCGTGACTTACGGTGCTGCGTTCCCGTGGATTGGCGTGGTGGTTCTGGGCGTAAGCATTGTGGGTGCCGCTGCGCTGCTGCTGACCCGTAAGCGCTAAGACTTAACGTCGGATGCGGGTGGGGGAGTGACCCGCCCGCTCCGGCGTTTCTCTCATTATCTACCGGTGTGCCGGGTGCCCCCTCTTGCGGCGGGGTGCCGGGTGCGCCTCCCCGTTTTCTTGTATCGAGCATAAGGAGCATAGTGGCCCGCACGAGCTCATTGTCCCGAGGTGTTCAGCAGGAGAGTACGTCCCGTCAGGGGTCTGTGATTCAGGGGCAGAAGTTGGGTAAGCGCCTGGCTTTTCTGTTCTTGTTTGCGGTGCTTTTGGCGGGTGCTGTGGCTGCTTCTTTGCTGTTCGGATCGAATAATCTTCCGCCGGATGAGGTTCTGGCTGTTTTTAATGGCACTGCTTCTGAGCAGGCGCAGACGATTGTGATGGAGCAGCGTATTCCGCGTACCCTGGTGGGTCTTGCGGCGGGTGCGGCGTTGGCTGTTGCCGGTTCGCTGATGCAGTCGCTGACCCGTAACCCGTTGGCTGAGCCCGGCCTGATGGGTGTGAATGCCGGTGCTGCGGTGGCTGTGATTGCTTCCGTGGTGGTTTTTGGTGTGATGGGTATTTGGCAGTACATGATTGCTGCGACGATTGGTGGCGCGTTGGCTGCGGTGCTGGTGTACACGCTGGGTCGTGGTCGTGACGGGTCGATTGTGAAGCTCGCTCTGGCGGGTGTGGCGATTTCTGCGGCGCTGTCGGCGATTGCGCAGGGCCTGATTTTGGCTGATCAGGATGCGTATAACGAGTTCCGTGTGTGGGTTGCCGGTTCGCTGGAGGGCCGCGGTATGGATATTGCGTCGACGGTGGGTCCGGTGATTGTGCTGGGTATGCTGGTGGCGTTCTTTGTGGCTCCTGCGATTAATGCTCTGAGTATGGGCGAGGAGGCGGCGACCAGCCTCGGCGTGAGCGTGCGTACGACCCAGAACTTGACGTTGCTGGCGGTGACGGTGCTTGCCGGTGCGGCGACTGCTGCGGTGGGTCCGATTGGTTTTGTGGGTTTGGCGGTGCCGTTTGTGGTGCGTGCCCTACTCGGTAATGATGTGCGCTGGGTGAATTATGGTTCGGCGTTGTTGGGTCCGGTGTGGCTGCTGTGTGCTGACGTGTTGGCGCGTGTGCTGGTGGCTCCGCAGGAGACTCAGGTGGGTATTGTGGCGACTCTTGCCGGTGCCCCGGTGTTCTTGTTCTTGATGACTCGTCGTAAGGTGGAGGCTCTCTAATGTCGAATTCTTCCGCTGTTTCGACGGCGACTGCCACCAGCTCCGCTAATCGTTCTGCGCGTCGTCGCGGCCGCGATTTGGGTGGCCGCCCGGTGTTGACTGTGCGCGGTCCGCTGAGTGCTCAGGTGCCGTGGCGTGTGCTGATTTTGAATGTGGCGTTGGTGGTGCTGATTGCGGCGCTGGCGTTTTGGGGCATGTTGCAGGGTGATTATAAGATCGCCCCGGAGAAGCTGATCCCGGCGCTGCTGGGTGAGGGCAAGCAGATTACGGTGACTTTCGCTCAGCAGCGTGCGGCGCGTATTGTGGCGGCGCTTCTGGTGGGTGCGGCGCTTGGTCTCTCGGGTGCGATTTTCCAGGTGATTTCGGGTAATGCCCTGGGTTCGCCGGATATTATCGGCTTCACGAATGGTGCTGCGACCGGTGCGCTGTTGCAGATTATTGTCTTCAATTCTGGCCCCGTTGAGGTTGCTCTGGGTGCTGTGGTTGGTGGCTTGGCGACTTCGGTGCTGGTGTGGCTGTTGACGCGCCGTACGGGTTTGCATGGCTTCCGCCTGGTGCTGGTCGGTATTGGTGTGGGTTCGACCCTGGCGGCGTTCAATGCGCTGCTGGTGGTGCGTGCTTCGCTGACTCAGGCGCAGACCGCGGCGTCCTGGCTTGCCGGTTCGCTCAATGACATCACGTGGGAGCGCACCTACGCGCTGATGGGTCTGCTGCTCGTGGTGACTCCGCTGCTGCTGATGCTGGTCCGACCTCTGGGCGCGATTCGTTTTGGTGACCAGGTGGCATCCGGTTTGGGTGTGAGCGTGAACGCGTACCGTGTGGCGGCTCTGTTTATCGGTGTGCTTCTGGTTTCGCTGGCGACCGCGACGACCGGCCCGATTGCCTTTGTCGCCTTGGCGGCACCGCACATCGCGAAGACCCTGTCTCGTAGTGGCGGGGTGGGTTTCACCTCCGCGGCACTTATGGGTGCGCTCATGGTGCTTGGCTCTGACCTGATTGGCCGATTCGCTGTTCCCGGACGCATCATTCAGGTGGGTGTGGTGACCGGCGCGATTGGCGGCCTGTACCTGATTTACCTGATTTACCTCGAAAGGAAGAAGAGCTAGTGAACGCTAGTGTGACGACCCGCCTTGAAGGCGAGAACATGGTGGTTGCCTACGGTGAGCATACGGTGCTCAACGGGGTAGATTTTCAGGTGCCGGAGGGGGAGCTGACCGTTATCCTAGGCCCGAACGCCTGCGGTAAGTCGACCACCCTGAAGGCTCTTGCCCGCGTGAACCCGCTCAAGAAGGGTGAGGTTCGCCTGGACGGCACCCCACTGCCGCAGATGAAGTCCCGCGCTATCGCCAAGATCCTGGCGATGCTGCCGCAGACCCCGGAGGCGCCTAGCGGCGTGACCGTGGCGGATGTGGTGGCGCGCGGCCGCTACCCGCACCAGTCGCTGCTGCGTTCCTGGTCTGATGAGGACGAGCGCGCCTGTGTTGAGGCGATGCATGCGGCGAACGTGCTGGAGCTTGCTGAGCGTCCCATTGAGGCGCTTTCGGGCGGTCAGCGTCAGCGTGTGTGGATTGCCATGACCCTGGCACAGCAGACCCCGCTGATTCTGCTCGATGAGCCGACCACCTACCTGGACATCACGCACCAGATTGAGGTGCTGAACCTGACGAAGAAATTGCATTCCGAAGGGCGAACGGTAGCCGTGGTGTTGCATGACCTGAACCTTGCTTTCAGGTATGCTACTCATGTTGTGTTAATGAAGCAGGGCCGGATTATCGCTCAGGGCGATCCGCGTGCGATAATTACACCGGAACTTATCCAGGAAGTTTTTGACCTGCAATCGGTCATTATTCCTGATCCATGCACTGGCACCCCTTTGGTTATTCCGAAGGAGAACCAAACAATTCATATTGCCGCTGACGCTATTTCGGCGGCCCGCGAAAGCGAATAGTTTTCGCCCCTAAGCCGCGTGGGAGTTAGCACCAACCGTCTCAGTACGGGTGGAAAAGCTCGGCATTGCGCCGAGTAGCGAACGCTAGGATCTGAGGGACCCAGGATCCCCTGCGCGTAGGGCGCCTACCCGGTGCTCGCCCGTCTTTGACGCATGAACGGCTCCGAGCACTGGGTAGGTTCCATTTTGGGAACCCGTAGATGAGGCACCGAGACTGCCGCATGAGACCTTCACAGTTTGAAGGTTTGATGCACGGTCTCGGTGCCTCATCTCTTTTAACTTCTGGGCGGGGCCTGTGCGGGGGTGGGCTTAGGTGGGGCTGAGCTGGGCTGGGTTGGGCTTAGGTGGGGTTGTGGCGGCTTTGCGCTTGGGTTTTAGGAGCCCGCGCTCGCTGTCATGAATGTCATGTTGTGGTTCTTTCGCTTTTCCCTTTGGCTGGAGTTTGGGTAAGGGATACCATAGAGTGAGGTAGTAGAGGCTAACTAACGATAATGCGCCTCCTCACCGATTCTCACCGATTGAGTGTTTCCACAGACCAAGGAGGAACCGTTGGGCGAGCACGAACCCACCGCGACCGTTCCCGCGCAGAGTATTTCTGCACAGAATACTTCTGCCCAGAACACTTCTGAACAGGCTACTTCGGCGCAGCCGCGTACCGTTGCGCCGACCGTGCGCCCGGCCCCTCCCAAGATCCCGCGCCCCGTACCGGCACCGCGCGTGGACAGTCCCCTCATCAGCGCCCTCATCGCCGAGGCGGTCAGCCCCGAAGAGCTGAACGCCCGCATCGTTGAGATCGTCTCCGAAGGCACCCCCATTATTGAGCCGGTGCACCGTGAAGACGGCAGCATCAGTGAGAACGAGCGCATCGTCACCTTCCTGTACCACAACGAGCAGGCGGAGCAGGTGCTCATGTTCATTAACCGCCTGACCGATGAGAAGAACCTTGACCGTTCCCTCATGGCCCGCATCGAGGGCACTGGCTGGTGGCAGCTGAGCATACAGATGGAAACCACCTGGCGTGCCTCCTACAACTTCTTGCCGGCGCTGCCCGGCGAGCGCCCCGCCTGGCTGGGTGATGACGACCAGGTGCGCCTGCGCGCCGCTCTGGACTCCGGTGAGGGCGACCCGCTGAACCCCGAGACCGCGTGCAACCGTATCGGTCGTTGCATGGGTGTGGTGCAGCTTGAGCACGCGCCGGTGCAGGAGTTCCTCCTGACTCAGGAAGAGATTGACGCGCTGCCCGCCCCCGAGTGGATGCAGACCTCTGATGGTCACCAGTATGTGCTCGGCCGCGTGGGTGACCCCGCCCCGGATGCGCCGCTGTTCATCCAGTTCGACGGTGAGATGTGGTTCAGCCAGGGTATGGAGCACACCCTCAATCGTGCCCACGAGGCAGGTCGTATTCCGGCGATGCACGTGTTCTTCCTGCACTCTGGCGGTCGTGAGAACCGCTGGAAGGAGCTGAACGGCGACAACCCGATTGCCGACTACCTGGTAGAGATCGCGTTCCCGCACCTGGAGGCAGTGCACGGCATTAAGACCGCGCCGCAGAACATTGTGATTAACGGTCAGTCGCTGGGCGGTCTGTCCTCCCTGCTGGCGGTGCTGAGCCGCCCGGAGGCGTTTGGCGGCGCAATCGCGCAGTCTTCGTCGCTGTGGCAGCCGCAGGTCATGGACCGTCTGGACGAGCTGGAGGCGGCGGGTGAGATCGACCGCCTGCGCCACCTGTACCTTGAGATTGAGGTGGGGGAGCAGGAGTGGGTTCTGGTGCCTCCTCACCGCGAGCTGAAGGAGCGCCTGGAAAAGCTGGGCCTGAAGAATGCGCACTGCACGACCTTCAACGGCGGTCACGATTATGCGTGCTGGCGCGGTGCGATTGTGCCGGCGTTGGAACGTATTATTGCTGCCCACCGGGAGGCTGAGCGCGCTGAGCGGAGCTTAGCTGAGGAGTAGCGAGAGGTCGCCTATGAATCCTGC
Organism: Rothia sp. HMSC061C12; assembly: GCF_001815755.1. NCBI lineage: Bacteria > Bacillati > Actinomycetota > Actinomycetes > Micrococcales > Micrococcaceae > Rothia > Rothia sp. HMSC061C12. Next base: position 172,530 of record NZ_KV821875.1, on the reverse strand, counting down.
ACGGGTAGAGCACACCCCGCATGGTGGGCGTGCGGGGGTCCCGTTAGGGTAAACACCGCCGCGCCCGTATCCTAGAGAAGTACAGCCTAAGAGAAGTGCAACACTACCGCGCCGCGAGGGGTGCCGAAGGGTACCCGGCGCAGGTTGCGCACCCGCCCTCATTGACGAGATGGCATCACGCTGCGAACGCACGCAGCACGTGAGCGCTATAGAAACCGCAAACGACACAGAAATCGAGAGAAGATGACCGTAGAACGTAGCCCCCTGGTCCCCACGCCGCTCATCCCCGAGTCTTTTGCCGCGAAGTACCGCGAAGCCGGCTACTGGATTGACCAGACCATCCCCGAGTTCCTGCTGGATGCATGCCGCGCTAAGCCGCACTTCCCGGCGCTGGTGGCGCTCTCGCACGCGCAGCTCGATGAGGACGGCAAGCCCCAGCAGATTCGCCTCTCCTACGGTGAGCTGGAGGCGGCAGGTCGTGCCGCTGCGGCGCGCCTCGTTCAGGCTGGCGTGCAGCCCGGTGACCGTGTGCTGCTGCAGCTGGGTAACACCGCCGAGTACCTGGTGTACCTGCTGGGTATTTTCTGGGCGGCGGCGTTGCCGGTGTTCTGCTTGCCGCAGCACCGCACCACCGAGCTCGTGCACTTTGCGACCCGCACCGACGCTGCGGCGCACGTGTTCTCTTCGCTGACCCCGGGCGCAGATTTCACCGCCCTGCACGAGGACGTTGCCGCCGAGCTGCGCAAGAACTCCCTGGAGCCGCCGGTCGCTATTGACGTTGCGGAGCCGCTGACCCCGCTGACCGAAGAGGAGCTCGCTGAAGAGTTCGTGCCCGGTGTCATTCAGAACACCGAGAACCTGCGCGCGAGCGAGCAGGTGGCGTTCCTGCAGCTCTCCGGCGGTACGACCGGCATTTCGAAGCTGATTCCTCGCACCCACGCCGCCTACCTGTACTCGGTGCGCGGCTCGGTCGACATCTGCAAGCTGAACAACAACACGACCATGCTCGTGGTGCTGCCCGCCGCGCACAACTTCACGATGAGCTCGCCCGGTATTCTGGGCGTCATGTGCGCCTCCGGCAAGCTGGTGTTTGCGGCGGATCCGTCCCCGCAGACTGCGTTCCACCTCATTGAGATGGAGGGTGTGACCACCTCCGCGCTGGTGCCGCCGTTGGCTCAGGCGTGGGTCGCCTCCGCGGAGAAGCGCGGCGTGTCCCTGCCCTCCCTGCAGACCCTGCAGGTGGGCGGTTCGAAGCTGGCTCCGGCGGTTGCGGGCAAGATTGAGTCGGTGCTCGGCTGCACCGTTCAGCAGGTGTTCGGCATGGCTGAGGGTCTGGTGAACTACACCCGCTCGACCGACCCGATTGAGCTGCGCCTGAGGACTCAGGGTTACCCGATTAGCCCCGACGACGAAATCCTGATTGTTGATGATCGGGACCAGCCGGTTAAGCGCGGCGAGAGCGGCCACCTGCTCACCCGCGGCCCGTACACGATTCGCGGCTACTACCTGGAGGAGAACGCGAACCGCTACGGATTCACCGAGGACGGCTTCTACCGCACCGGCGACATTGTGCGACTGGTCGCAGGCAAGTACCTTGAGGTGACCGGCCGCGCGAAGGACCAGATTAACCGCAACGGCGAGAAGATTGCCGTGGACGAAATCGAAGAGCTGGCGCTGACCCACCCCGACGTTTTTGACGCCGTGGTCCTGGGCATCCCGGATGAGACCGTGGGCGAGCGCGTGGGCCTGGTCATTGTGCCGCAGGAAGGTGCCGACCTGGGCGAAAACCCGCGCCGCACGATGCACGAGTTCTTCACCTCGAAGAAGCTCGCCGACTTCAAGATTCCGGAGCGCGTGCAGGTTCTGCAGGAGCTGCCCACCACGAACGTGGGTAAGATTTCTCGCCGCGAGCTGCGCGCCAAGCTTGCCGAAATTTTCGGCTAAACCCTTTGAGCTGACCATTTTCGGCTAAACCGTACGCCCTTATTCCTACCCCTATTGAGGAGAAAAATGTCCGCATTTGAGACCCTGCGCCCCATCATGGAGAAGTACATCGTCGAGCCCGACTCCCTGCAGACCGCTTTTGACGAGCCGACCACCGACCTGTTCTCCCTAGGCATGGACTCTATGGGCGCATTCGCCCTGCTCGACGACCTTGCCGCTGAGGGCGCCGTGATTGAGTTTACCGAGCTGGTGGAGAACCCGACCGTGGAGTTCATCGCCTCCCGCCTGGGCTAAGCGTTACCGCACCCCGAGTGCCCGCCTGCCGCGAATGCAGGCGGGTGCCCGGGGTGTTTGCTACTCGCCTCGTTTTTCTGTGCGCCGGTTTTACGCCGTGTTGTGTAGCTGCGTTTACCCTTGTCAGTGCACTTCTGCCAGCGCACTTCTGTCAGCGTGAAGCGGCGGGGCAGTAGCCTACCTTTCACACCTACCTTTAACACACCGCATATCATCCCTAATCCAGACCCCTAATCCAGACCTTTGAGAGGCCATCATGGGCGTAGCTGATACTACCGCACCCGCTAGCTTCGGGACTGCTTCCGACCTTCGCACCGCCGCGAACCCCTCCGCACAGCACAGCGCTGACAGCCCCTGGCTGCCGCTGACCACTAACGCACGCGGTATCTACTTTGCCGCCGCGATTGACCCGACGAACCCCTGCTACAACACCGCGGAGGTTCTGCAATGCCCCGCAGACACCGACCTCGCTCTGCTGCGTGAGGCTTTTGAGCAGCTCTACCGCGAGAACGAGGGCTTCCGCGTGCGCACCCGCATTGCCGATGGTGCCGCCTCCCAACAGATTCTGCCGCTTGAGGCGTTCCTCGCGGGCATTGACCTGCTCGTAGATGAAGGGGATCTGAGCGACACTGCGGAGGCGGGGGAGGAGAACGCCTCTGACCTGCCTGAATCAGCCCTGCCTGACTCTGATCTGCCCGCGCCGGTACGCGCCTGGGCACAGCGCCTGCTCGCCCAGCCCCTTACCACCGATGAGGGCGTGACCGTGCGCAGCGCAGTGGCGCGTTATGGCGGGTTCCTCTGGGTGTACCATTCCTTCTCCCACGTGGTTGCCGACGGATTCGCCGCGTTCAACGGCCTCTCCCGCGTGGCGGCGATATACCGCGCCCTGTCCGCCGGTCAGTCGGTTCCGGCAACCCGCCGCATGAGCCTGCAGCAGCTGCTCGACGCCGACGATGCCGCCTCCACCGCCCGTGACGAAGACGTCGCCTTCTGGGAGGCGAGCGGCGCCCTGGAACAGGAAGACACCTCCCTGGCGGGTCGTACCGCCTCCCCGTCGGCGCAGTCTGTGCGCCTGGCGTTCAGCATTGACGTACCCACCCAGCAGGCCCTGCTGGATGCGGCAAAGCAGCACGCCGTCTCCTGGCCCGTACTGGCGACCGCCGCCGTCGGCTCGTACCTGGCGCGTGTGGGCGGCTACCCGCAGGCTTCGTTCGGCGTGCCGCAGATGAACCGCATGTTCGCCCGCACCCTGCCGGAGGCGACCCGCGCCCTGGGCACGGCGAGCGCGCAGACCGGCTGTACCGCCGTGAATGTGCTGCCGGTGCAGGTTGCGGCGACCGGCCCCATCGCGGAGTCCCTGCACTCGGTGAAGGAACAGTACGCCCGCAACGCGGAGCATCCGCTGGCTCGTCAGGAAGACCTCGAGCGTACCGCGCGTAATGCCCAGTCCAGGCTGTTTGGTGCGCAGATTAACGTGGTGCCCTTTGACGCGGTGCTGCCGCTGGCGGCACCCTCCAAGGACGAGTCCGGATCCGCGGTACCGACCGCGCGCATTCACAATATCTCTGCCGGTCCGGTTGCCGATGCGACCTTCACCCTGCGCGGCATGCCCGGCCGCGGCAACAGCATCTCCTGCGAGATTGACATGAACCCGGCGCTCTACACCACTGAGGAGCTGGAACGTCACGCCGCCCGCCTGTGCGAGTGGCTGCCCGCCTACGCGGCGGAGGCGCAGCGCGAGGACGCCTCCCTGAACAATCTCGGCTTGGCGACCGAGGCGGAGCTTGCGACCCTGCGCGAGCTGACCGCCCCGGCGCTTACCGACCACCCGCTGGAGTACAAGACCCTGCTGGGTCGCTTCCGTGATGCGGTGGCGGCGCATCCGCAGGCGCTCGCCGTGCTGGATTCTGCCCCCGCGCCCGGTGAGGTGCTCACCCCCGAGTCGGAGCGCGCCTACGCTTTTGACCGCGCCCTCACCTACGCCGAGCTGGACGAGCGCGCCCGTGCGCTTGCCGCGCAGCTGCTGGACTGGGGCGTTCGCCCTTCCGACGCGGTGGGTCTGCGTGTGCACCGCGGTGCCGAGCAGTACGTGGCGCTGTACGCCCTGCTGTACGCTGGCGCCACCTACGTGCCGGTGCTTCCTGACCTGCCCGCCGAGCGTGTGGGCGTGATGATGGAGGACGCCGAATGTTCCCTGCTGTTGCACGGCCCCGGTCTGCAGCCGCTGAGCGCGGAAGAGCTGAACCCGCAGGAACCGCAGCGTCACGCAAATCTGCCCCAGTACGTACTGTCTGAGCAGACCCTGCCGCTGCTGAGCGCAGAGGAGCCCACCCGGGCTCCCTCCTCAGCACCCGCCGCTGAGGAGCTTCCGGGCGCGAAAACCGGCCTGGACGAGGATGCTTACGTGCTCTTCACCTCCGGCTCTACGGGCAGGCCTAAGGGCGTTGCCATCAGCCACCGCGCGATTGATAACCGCCTGCGCTGGCAGCAGCACCAGATTCCGGTGGGGGAGGGCGACCGCGTTCTGCACAAGACCCCCATCTCCTTTGACGTGCACGTGTGGGAGCTGTACTGGCCTCTCGCCGAGGGTGCCGCCGTGGTCATTGCCGCCCCGGAGGGGCACCGCGACCCCGCCTACCTGGCGCGCGTGATTGCCGAGCAGTCCGTCACGGCGGTGCACTTTGTGCCGACCATGCTGTCGGCGCTGACCTCTTCGCCGGCGGCGCGCCGCATCCTGGCTGATGCTGGCTTCGGTCAGGATCGAGAGCAGCCCCTGCGCTATGTGGTTTGCTCGGGTGAGGCGCTGCAGAAGGACCAGGTGCAGGCTGCAGGCGAGGTTCTGGGCGTGTACCCGCTGAACCTGTACGGCCCGACCGAGGCGGCGGTGGACGTGACCTTCTGGGAGACCTCCACCGACCCGCAGCGCGAGAGCGTGCCCATTGGCGAGCCTGTCTGGAACACCGGCACCCTGATTCTTGACCCGACCGGCCACCCCGTGCCGGTGGGTGTGACGGGTGAACTGCACCTGTCGGGCGTGCAGCTGGCGCGCGGCTACAAGAACAACCCGCAGGCGACCGCGGCGGCTTTCGTGGAGCAGGCTCCCGCCGGTGCGCTCGCGCTGCTGAACGGTGAGAGTCAGCGCCTGTACCGTACGGGCGATTTGGCGTGCTGGGAGATTCTTCCCGATGGTCGCGCCGTCATTGGCTACCGCGGCCGCACGGACTACCAGATTAAGGTGCGCGGTCAGCGCCTGGAGCTGGGCGATATTGAGATGGCTCTTGCCGCGGTTGAGGGCGTGAGCGCTTCGGTGGCTCTGCTGTACCGCGGCCTGCGTGAGCCTGCCCTGGCGGCGGTGCTGGAGGTCGGCGACGTGCCCGCTGAGCGTGCCGAGCAGCTGGTGGAGGCGGCGCGTGAGCATTGTGCGCAGGTTCTGCCGGACTACATGGTTCCGACCCTGTGGCATACCCTGCCTGCTCTGCCGGTGAGCCCCTCCGGTAAGGCGGATCGCAAGCTGTTGGCGTCCCTGGACCTGACCCCTCAGACTTCCGATGCTGAGGGTCCGCACGGTCTGCTGGAGCAGCAGCTGTGCTCGATTATTGCCGGTGTGCTGGGTCGTGAGCGTTTCGGCGTGGATGAGGATTTCTTCGCCTCGGGTGGTCATTCGCTGGCGGCTCTTGAGGTGATTGCCGCGGTTGAGGAGCAGCTGGGTCTGAGCGTGAGCATTGGTGCGCTGTTTGCGCATCCGACAGTGCAGGCTTTGGCGGCGTCCATTGCGGGCGAGCGTGGCGAGGGTGCGGAGTTCGCGCCGGTTCTGCCGCTGCGTGAGCACATTTTGACTCAGCGCGAACACGTTGTGACTCAGCGTGAGCAGCCCGTTGTCCCCGATACTACCGGTGCCCCCGCGCCGCTGTTTATTCTGCCGCCTGCTGGTGGTTTGGGCTGGTGCTATGCGGGGTACCTTTCGCATCTTCCGGCTCAGCAGGGTGTGTATGCTGTGCAGGCTGAGGCGTTCTCTGACCCGAATGCCGGGTTTGCGTCGAGTTTGCAGGAGCTGGCTGAGGGCTACCTGAAGCTGATCGAGAAGACCCTGGCGGAGCGTTCGTTGCCGCGTCGTTTTGCGTTGATGGGCTGGTCTGTGGGCGGTACTGCCGCGGTGCAGGTGGCGGCTCTGGCGCAGGCTGCGGGTGCGCTGGTTGAACGTGTCATCCTGTTGGATGCGTATCCTTCGGAGCAGTGGCAGGGCGTGCCTGCGCCGGATGAGCAGGAGAGCTTCCGCGCGCTGTTGCGTATGGGCGGTTTGCCGGAGCCTGCCGCCGATGAGCGGCTTGATTTGCCGGGTACGTTGGAGCGTCTGCAGCGGGCGGGTTCGGCGATGGGGTACCTACCGGAGGAGAAGCTGGGCGTGTGCTTGGGTAGTATGCGTGCTTCAGCGGCACTGATGCGTGGTGCTGAGCAGGCGTTCTTTGATGGTGATGTGTTGCTGGTGGGTGTGCCGCATGAGGATCAGCCGTATTTGGACGCGGCGGGTTGGGCGGCGCATGCGTCGTCGTTCCGTGCGGTGCTGCTGGAGGGTACGCACCCTGATTTGGTGAATCCGGCGCGTCTGGCGGAGGTGACCGGCCACTTCGCCAATTAGCCCGCTCTATCTGTAGAGTAATTAATAAATATAAATGTCCCCGATTGATGATTTATCAACCGGGGGCATTATATTTATTGGTTTTTGAGAACCCACTCTTTATATCGGAGATAAACTTCTGATAGCTGCTTTCGCTGTTCTTCTAGTTTTGTTTCATTATCTCGAATGAGCGGTTTTTGATATGAGGCTACGAGGTTGGCAAGACCTTGAGCCATTCCTGTATCTTTACTGCATTGTGCTTCAATGACACTGATTCGAATTTCTTCTTCTGAGGCCGGGGCATTATTATCACCACTAGCGCGGGTTGCATCTGATAGCTCTTGTGTTTCCCATTCTTCATCGCCCTTTCGTGGCGTTAGACCTTTATCCGATAGGCATTTCCACCATGCTTCACGGTATTTTTTCCATTCGGGATGATTCATGGCAGCTGCATAGGATTCACCGTGGATTCGACGATAGGCTTCTGTGAGGCCACTTTGCTCTTCGAGGCTGATGCCGGCAATCTCTTTCAACGTGGCTAAGATTTCAGGCATGCACTGTTCCATGATTTTTGTGTCATATCCCCCGTATGATGGTGCATTCCCGGATCGCTTGTAGTTTCCATATTTGGCGGAGTATTCGGGGTTCCAGAGGCCAAACTCGCGACTGGACGAAAAGAATTTCCTATCTTCTATATCCGGGATATATATTTCGTAGGATTGGCCGTGTTTTGCGAAACAGCGTTGCCTGAGAATTTCCAAGGCTTGAGTGTAATACTGGGAATTTTCATCTAAATGGTCATTGTATTCTTCGAGTGGAGTAATGATTCGGTTGTTTTTATAGTCTAGAGTTGCTTGGGCTGTTTCATCACGTTCTAGTTGCGGGCCTGTAGAACAGGATGTGCATGCTAGCGTGAATGCAAATGTTAAAGCCATTGCGGGCTGAAAGAATTTCTTGAGGTTCATAATTCTCCCTCCTTAATTGGATAAAGAATATGCGGCCGTAAAGAAAGCGGGGCTGCATTTTGCTGATTGTTGCAAAGCATATGCCTCGGTGAATATGGGTGTCGAGAGAATCTGGAATCTATGTGAATCCCAGAGCGATAAGCAGAATCTCGGGGGGAGTGCTTGCTAGCTTGGGAGTGCACCCATAGCGAAAGGCTAAGACGCTATGGCAGACCACGCACAAGGGTGTTTCTGCAGCGTCGTTACTGCTGGGAGAGTATTCTAGAGCTTCATCATGAACCCCTATGAGTTATGGAGGGTAAATACTCGTAGATGAGTGAGTCGTGCCCCCCCCCGCTGGTCGGGCACCCTGAATATCCACCAATACTATGGCGAATATCATAGTTGAAGGGTGGTTAAAGCCTACCACCGGCTAGACGCACCAGGCAATCAAAACTCCGGTCACGTCTGATTTATTACATGAGAAACGCATAGTCAACGAGAATATCAACAGGAAAAAGCCCGGGCGCCCTGCACCTCGTCACAGTTAAAACACGAATGCCCCCGGTTGATGATTCATCAACCGGGGGCATCGTTTAGCTTCTAACGCAGAACCGGGGTTCTACAGCTAAATGCTTAGTGCTGCTCCAGCTCGGAGTTAGCGTTCACGTTGAGCAGGTCGTACTTAGCGAATGCCTTCGCGGGAACGTCTGCTGCAACCTCGCCGCGCTTTGCCAGCATCTGCAGGGTACGGACAACAACCGACTCTGCATCGATGTGGAAGAAGCGACGTGCACCCGGGCGGGTGTCTGCGAAGCCGAAGCCGTCAGCACCCAGGGTTGCGAAGTCGTTCGGAACGAACTGGCGGATCTGGTCGGGAACATCCGAAGCGAAGTCGGTGGTCGCGACGATCGGGCCAGCAGCGCCAGCCAGCTTCTGGGTCACGTAAGGAACGCGAGCGGGCTGGTTCGGGTTCAGCAGAGCCTCTTCCTCAGCGGCAATGCCGTCGCGGCGCAGCTCGGTCCACGAGGTGACAGACCAGAGGTCTGCGGAGACGCCCCAGTCCTCAGCCAGCAGCTGCTGAGCCTTCTCAGCCCACGGAACAGCAACGCCGGATGCCAGCAGCTGTGCCTTGGGGCCGGAGGTCAGCGGGGACTCGCTGATCTTGTGGATACCCTTGATGATGCCCTCAACGTCAACGTTTGCCGGCTCAGCAGGCTGGTGAATCGGCTCGTTGTACACGGTCAGGTAGTACATGACGTTGTGGTCTTCGTCCTTGGTACCGTACATCTGCTCGATACCGCGCTCCACGATGTGAGCGATCTCGTAGCCGTAAGCCGGGTCGTAGATCTTGAACGCCGGGTTGGTGGACGCCAGAATCGGGGAATGACCGTCGTTGTGCTGCAGACCCTCACCGGACAGGGTGGTACGACCTGCGGTTGCACCGATGACGAAGCCGCGGCACAGCTGGTCGGCAGCAGCCCAGAAGCCGTCGCCGGTGCGCTGGAAGCCGAACATCGAGTAGAAGATGTAAATCGGGATCATCGGCTCGCCGTGGGTGTCGTAGGAGGAGCCCAGTGCGATGAACGCAGCGGTTGCGCCTGCCTCGTTAATACCCACGTGAACAATCTGGCCCTCGGGGGACTCGGTGTAGGTGAGCATGAGCTGGTGGTCAACGGGCACGTAGTTCTGACCGTTGGGGTTGTACAGCTTAGCCGAGGGGAAGAAGGAGTCCATACCGAAGGTACGTGCCTCATCGGGGGTGATGGGAGCGATACGGTGACCGAAGCCCTTCACGCGCATGAGGTCCTTCATCAGGCGGACGAACGCCATGGTGGTAGCAGCGGTCTGCTTGCCGGAGCCCTTCTTGGTCTGTGCGTAGACCTTGGACTCGGGCAGGATAATCTCAGGCTGGGTGTTTGCACGGCCGGGGATGTAACCGCCGAGTTCCTTGCGGCGTGCCTGCATGTACTGCAGTGCCGGGTGGTTTGCCTCGGGCAGGTAGTACGGCGGGTTGTACAGATCCTTCTCCAGCTCCTCGTCGGAGATGGGGATGTTCAGGTGGTCACGGAAGCCCTTCAGTGCTTCCATGGTGAACTTCTTGATCTGGTGGGTGGAGTTACGTGCCTCGAAGTAGGGGCCGAGCTCCGCACCCTTAATGGACTGTGCCAGGATGACGGTGGGCTTGCCCTTGGTCTCCATAGCTTCCTTGTAGGCTGCGTAGAGCTTCTTGTCGTCGTGGCCACCCAGGCGCAGGTTGAAAATCTGCTCGTCGGTCAGGTCTGCAACGAGTTCCTTGGTTTCGGGGTACTTGCCGAAGAAGTGCTCGCGGATGTAGCCACCGTCTTCGCCACGGAAGGTCTGGTAGTCACCGTCGAGGGTCTCGTTCATCAGCTGGATGAGCTTGCCGCTCTTGTCCTTCTGGAGCAGTGCGTCGTAGTCGGAGCCCCACAGGACCTTGATGACGTGCCAGCCTGCGCCGCGGAAGAATGCCTCGAGCTCCTGAACAATCTTGCCGTTACCGCGAACGGGGCCGTCCAGACGCTGCAGGTTGCAGTTGACGACGAAGGTCAGGTTGTCCAGGTGCTCGTTTGCAGCCAGCTGCAGTGCACCACGCGACTCGGGCTCGTCCATCTCGCCGTCGCCCAGGAATGCCCAGACGTGCTGCTCGGAGGTGTCCTTGATCTTGTGGTTGTGCAGGTACTTGTTGAAGGATGCCTGGTGGATTGCGTTCAGGGGGCCCAGACCCATGGAAACGGTCGGGAACTGCCAGAACTCGGGCATGCAGCGGGGGTGCGGGTACGAAGGAATACCGTCTGCGCCCTTGGTCTTCTCCTGACGGAAGCCGTCCATCTGGTCTTCGCTCAGGACGCCCTCAACGAATGCGCGGGAGTAGACACCGGGGGAGGAGTGACCCTGGAAGAAGACCTGGTCACCGCCACCGGGGTGGTTACGGCCGCGGAAGAAGTGGTTCTGGCCCATTTCGTAGAGGTCAGCCACACCTGCGAAGGTGGAGATGTGACCGCCAACGCCGATGCCCTTCTTCTGGGCACGCTGAACCATAATTGCTGCGTTCCAACGAATCCATGCGCGGTACTGGCGCTCGAGTTCCTCATCACCGGGGTACTCGGGCTGCTGGTCGACGGGGATGGTGTTGATGTAGTCGGTCTTGACCAGAGTCGGGACCTTAACGCCCTTCTCGCCAGCCTCCTTGAGCAGCGCGCGAAGGATGTACTCTGCACGCTCGGTGCCGTGAGTCTTGATAAGGTCCTCGAGGGACTCAGCCCATTCCTGGGTCTCTTCTACGTCGATGTCCTTCAGGCCATCAAGAAGGGTGCTCAGGGAGTGCTCGTTCGGTACGTTAGCCAAACTAATCCAACCTCTCTTCTGTGCGGTTGTGAGATCGCCCGCCCGCGATGTTGCGTTGTCGAACAATCTTTGTGTTTAAGCGCCATAGATCCGTGGGGTCTACTTCGCTACTTATCTCTACTATCTTAGACCTAAATGTGGGCTTCTTGGCATCAAACGAAGGTTTTTGTGATGTGGGTTTCGCGGCTTAGCTCTCTAAGCGAAAAATATGCGCATCAAAAGTACTAGTTAGGGTCTTTTTGCACCTATATAGCGCGGAATGGTGGGGCGGGCGGAATGGCGCGGAATAAAAGGGTATGGTTTACCTAAAAGGTCAAGAATCGCCATGGCTTGATGTGGTTTGCTGTGGGGTGGGTTGCGAAAAGGAAAAAAATACTGAGACATAGAACACATGTTTTCGATTTGCATGCCACACCAGAAGCCCGTATAGTTTTCTCTTGTGTTCGCCACTGAAACGAAAACGAATCAGTGAGAACTACGGGTCTTTAGCTCAGCTGGTAGAGCGCCACGTTTACACCGTGGATGTCATCGGTTCGATCCCGGTAGGACCCACTGATTACCCCGGTACCGCAAGGTGCCGGGGTTTTTGTTTACCCTCGTACCGGCTCCCAGAATGTTTCGCTCAGGGTTTAGAAACGCTTCGCTCAAAGGTTTAGAAACGACTTACTCAAGGGTTCAGAAGAAAATCCGGCCAGAAGTGCCAGTCCCCGGGGCATAAAACTGCAGTCCACCTATATATAGCCTGCCCTCAGCGCGTATCCTTATATACATGACTGAAAACAAGAAGGCACAGATTGGTGTCACCGGCCTTGCTGTCATGGGCGCAAACCTCGCCCGCAACCTGGCACGTAACGGCTACACCGTGGCACTGCACAACCGTTCCGTAGAGAAGACCGACGCACTGCTGGCTGAGCACGGCGCAGACGGCGACTTCATCCGTACCGAGTCCCTGCAGGAACTCGTCGACTCCCTCGAGTCTCCCCGCCGCATCCTGATTATGGTCAAGGCGGGCGCACCCGTCGACGCAGTGATCGAGCAGCTCACCCCCATGCTCGACGAGGGTGACATCATCATCGACGGCGGTAACTCCCACTTCCCCGACACCATCCGTCGCGAGCACGCCCTGGCTGAAAAGGGCCTGCACTTCGTAGGCGTTGGCGTTTCCGGCGGCGAAGAGGGCGCTCTCTGGGGCCCCTCCATGATGCCCGGCGGCTCCGCAGAGTCCTACAAGCACCTGGGCCCGCTGCTCGAAAAGATCGCAGCGAAGGCACCCCAGGACGGGGCACCCTGTTGCGCATGGATTTCCACCGACGGTGCGGGCCACTTCGTGAAGATGGTCCACAACGGTATCGAGTACGCCGATATGCAGGTTATCGGCGAAGCTTACGACATTCTGCGCTCCATTGCAGGCATTGAGCCGGCACAGCAGGCAGAAATCTTCAAGACCTGGAACGAAGGCGACCTGAGCTCCTACCTAATCGAAATCACCGCAGAGGTGCTCGCACAGGTAGACGCAAAGACCGGCAAGCCCCTGGTCGACGTTATCGTTGACGCAGCTGGCCAGAAGGGTACCGGCCTGTGGACCGCTAAGGCTGGCCTGGACCTCGGTTCCCCCGTCTCCGCTATCGCTGAGTCCGTGTTCGCACGCGCCCTCTCCTCCTCTGAGCGTGAGCAGCGCGAGCAGGCACAGCGCGAACTGCCCGCAGGCCTGATTGCAACCACCGGCATCGGTGCAGGCGACCCCGAGTTCGTTGAGGATGTGCGCCGTGCACTCTTCGCATCCAAGCTCGTTGCGTACGCACAGGGCATGGACCTGCTCACCCGCGCAGGCAAGGAATATGGTTGGGACCTGAAGCTGGACACCATCGCATCGCTGTGGCGTGCAGGCTGCATCATCCGCGCCGAGCTGCTGGGCGACATCATGGCTGCCTACGCAGGCGAAGCACCCGCAAACATGCTGCTGGCACCCGCATTCAAGAACCTCATGGAGGAGCTCGTTCCTTCCTGGCGTCGCGTGGTGGCTAAGGCAACCGCACTGGGCATCCCCGTGCCGGTGTTCGCTTCCGCACTGTCCTACTACGACGGCCTGCGCCGCGACCGCCTGCCCGCATCCCTGATTCAGGGTCAGCGTGACTTCTTCGGTGCACACACCTACGGTCGTATTGACGAAGAGGGCGCCTTCCACACCATGTGGAGCGGTGACCGTTCCGAGGTGAACGCAGCGGACATTCACGTTCACTAAGCTCCCGTAGCTGAATACGTCAAAGCCCGCCTTCGGCTGGATGAGAATCCGGTCGAAGGCGGGCTTTCGTTATGTCTTGATGGGGCGCCCCCGAGATGCATCAGGGTATCTCAGGGGAGTCTCAGGGGCATCTTGAGGGGCATAGCGGGGGAGAAGGCCAGCAGAGCCTAGAGCCTAGTGAGGAGCCGTCAGGTGCGCCTCTACCGCCTCAAAACGCTAACAAGCACTAAATCCACATGGCGGGGTCAATGTACTCCACAGCGTCCACCAGCGGCTTCTTCTTCTCCGGGGTACGCGGGCGGTGCTTCGCCGGAATACCGGTAATAATCGAATCGGCGGGGTGATCGTTGACGACCACAGCGTTCGCACCAATAGCGCTATCGGCACCAATCTCCACCGGGCCCAGCACCTTCGCACCGGCACCAATGGTCACACGGTCACCAATAGTGGGGTGACGCTTCACCTTCTCCAGGGAACGACCGCCCAGGGTCACGCCGTGGTACAGCATCACGTCGTCACCAACCTCAGCGGTCTCACCAATCACAATGCCCATGCCGTGATCAATGAAGAAACGGCGGCCAATGGTCGCACCGGGGTGAATCTCCACACCGGTCAGAAAACGAGCAAACTGCGAGAGAGTACGAGCCAGAGCCTTCGTCTCATCCTTCTGCCAGAGCTTATGGGTCAGACGGTGAACCCAAATCGCGTGCATACCCGAATAGTTCAGCGCAATCTCGACAGCGCCGCGCGCAGCAGGATCGTGCTGGCGGACGTTCTCAATATCTTCACGCAGACGCGCAATAAAACTCATGGGTTCCCTTTCCCTCATCGGTCGCGCTCTGTGTATGCGACCTTTCCAAAGGTACCAACAACGGTGCTCATTCACCTATTCCCGAACTCTGTCGTCGTCATAGTGAGTGCTCTCTTTAACATCTCGGTCACAATTGCGTGCGGAACGTAATATTCGGGCTCGGGCGGGTCTCAGCGGGGGAGCATCGCGAGAAAACGCAAACGCTCCGCCCCGGCATGCAACCGGGACGGAGCGTCGAACACTGCGTACTGTTCTAGATGGCGGCCTCACGGGGAGGGGTGCCGAAGACCGGGGCCTATTAGCCGCGGATATCCTCGTACAGAGCGGTAGAGATGTAACGCTCACCGAAGTCGGGAACGATAGCCACAATCAGCTTGTCCTTGTTCTCAGACTTCTTAGCCTCCTCCAGAGCAGCCCACACAGCCGCACCGGAAGAAATACCGCCCAGAATACCTTCCTGGGTAGCCAGCAGGCGGGAGGTGCGCATAGCGTCCTCAGCGCTGACCGGAGTCACCGAATCGTAGATGCCGCGGTCCAGGGTGTCGGGAACGAAGTTAGCGCCCAGGCCCTGAATCTTGTGGGGACCAACGCGACCCTCGGAGAGCAGCGGGGAGTCCTTCGGCTCAACCGCAACAACCTTAACGTTCGGGTTCTGCTCCTTCAGGTACTTACCGGTACCGGAGATGGTGCCGCCGGTGCCAATACCCGCCACGAAAATGTCGACCTTACCGTCGGTTGCTTCCCAAATCTCGGGGCCGGTGGTGTTGTAGTGAATGGTGGGGTTCGCCTCGTTGGAGAACTGGGACGCCAGGATAGCGTTCTCGGTGGTCGCAACGATTTCCTTAGCCTTCTCCACAGCGCCGCGCATACCCTCGGTACCCGGGGTCAACACAATCTGAGCACCGTAAGCGCGCAGCAGCACGCGACGCTCAGCAGACATGGTCTCCGGCATGGTCAGGATGACGCGGTAACCGCGAGCAGCACCCACCATAGCCAGCGCAATACCGGTGTTACCGGAAGTGCCCTCAACAATGGTGCCGCCGGGCTTCAGCGCACCCGACTTCTCAGCAGCGTCAATGATGGCGCGACCGATACGGTCCTTAACCGAACCAGCGGGGTTGTAGAACTCAAGCTTGACCGCTACGTTACCGGGAAGACCCTCGTCCAGTCGGTTCAGCTTAACCAGGGGGGTCTGGCCGGTTGCTTCAACAATGCTGTTGAGAATCTTTGCCATGGGGTGCTCCTTCATGAGCTTGGGGGGAGGCCAGCCGCGATGGGGTCTCCGCAATGAATAATCGGTTACGTGGCAACTCTACTACTCACCGGCGGCAGGTTTAAACCTGCGGTCACAGTTCGTAATAATGCCAGAGAAAAACCTCAAGGAACGAGGTTCAGAAAGAGGGTACAGAAAAGCGCCGCACAAACCCTTTCTCGACAAAGGATGATGAATGTGCGGCGCTCTCTAGAAACATTATGTAGCCCAAAAGACAACCTCTGTATATAAGAGTAGTGGTGAACTCCGTTCACCGCAAGCTGGAGCCACAAATTTTATTGCCATCAATGGAAAAAACAGTAGAAAACCGCATCCTGAGACGGCACAACGCTAAAAGCGGGGGAGAAAACCAGCCTCAGAGGACTAGTTGATGTCCATGTGAAGATCCCACTTGTTGTTCAGGTAGCGGCCAACAGCCTCACCGAACATCTTCACGTGACGCTTATCAGCCGCCACGGTCTGCTCCTTGCCGTCCTTGAACAGCTTCTCACCCAGGTCCACGTTCAACGTCACGGTCCAGTTGTACGCGCCCTGAGCCAGAACCGGCTGCTTAGTACCAATAGTCAGGGTAGCGGTCGGGTTCACGTACCAGGTCTTCTTCTCATCAATACCGGCCTTGGTGGAGTCCGCGTACTTCTTCATCGCCGCCAGGGTCTCCTGGTCGGTGCTGACCTCGTTCATGTAGTGCATATCGCCGGTACGCAGCAGGTACTCAAACGCCGCACCGAAGTACGCCAGAGCCGCCGCGAAGCCAGCCACCGAATTCTGGTGCATAGCCTCCGGAACAATCGGGGACGGCACGTTCTGCGGCGGGTGCTCAGCATTACCCGGCTGGTACTCGCCGTGATCCTCCATCTTCTCCAGCTTCGCTACGCCACTGTAATCCTTATTGTCGTTAGGCAGCGGAGAGTTCGTTGCAGTAGCCGAAGCCGAAGCAGAAGCGGAAGGGGAAGCAGACGCCGATGCAGAAGCAGAGGGCGAAGCGGTAGCAGACTCAGAAGCAGCAGCAGAAGCGCTCTCAGAGCCAGAAGCGGAAGCAGACGCCTCAGAAGTAGCCTTAGAGCCACAAGCCGCCAGCAAAGCCATGGAGCTGACGCCCAGTACGCCCAGCGCCGCGCGGCGGGTCAGGTTCTCGGACATAGTGATACCTTTCAGTCAGTCGGTGATTGCAACCAGTTTAGCCGCAAACCCAACAGGATACAGAGTTGAGTGGACGAAGCGTGAGAAGCGCCTCGCAGATAAAAGCGTTATGACGAACTATGACGCCGCGGAAGTGGCGGACGCCTCAGTGGAAGCTTCAGCAGAAGCGGCGGCAGAAGCAGAAGCCGAACCGGATGCCGCGCCAGACGCCGCAGCACTCGCGGTGGATGCGCCTCCCTGGGCGGTACCTCCCTGAACAGTGGCACCGTACGCCACGCTCAGCTCCCACATCTTAGAATCAGCGTGGTAGCGGCCGCGGAAATCGCACTCCTGAACCGTCACCTGAGAAGCAGGACCCGCCGCAGTAGCAGAAGCAGAAGCCGAAGCAGTGGGGGACGCCGCATCAGACACCAGCGCATCCTCGGACGGCTCAGTAGGCTCAGCAGAAGCGCTCGCCGAGGCGACCACCGGCTGGATCTTACCCTCAGCCACCGCCTCCGTACCGAAGTCCAGAGTGTACCGGCCCTTAAACAGCAGGTTGCCATCACTCATAATGGACGGCTGCGCACTCGAAAGCGCATAGGAAGCCGACGGATTCACATACCAGGAACCCTTCTCCACACCCGCAAGAATAGAAGCCGACAGAGCATCCACCTCAGAGCGAGTCTTCGACGACAGCTGAATGCCGGTCGAGAACGCATCCGTGCTACCGGTCTTCACCAGATAATCCATAGCTGCCGCAAAATAAGCAATCGCCTCATGGAAACCCGTCACCGTATTTGCCGACAGAGCATCAGTCACCTTCGGCTTCGGAGCATTACGCGGCGGATGATCCACCGTACCCTGCTCATAATTCACCGCACCCTCATAGTGGGTGTACTCCACCAGACCCGAATAGTTCTTACCATCATCGCTGTACCCGTTCGGGTTAGCGCTCGACTTCGAACCGTTCAGGCTACCACCCTGAGAACCCGACTGCTGGCTAGAGCCGCCCGAACCGCACGCGCTCAACAGTGCCGCAGAACCCGCAACAGCGGATGCGCCCAAGCCCAAACGCAGCAGAGAACGGCGAGAGAAAGACTGAGAAAAAGAAGACATAAGAGAAAAAACCTTGAATCCAGGAAAGCTCGTTACTACCAGAGTAAAACAGATCATGCCCTAACCCGAGTGCGAGTTAGGGCATGATGCCTCATCCATCTGAGGGCTTAAAGGTTGTCACCATTAGAATTGCCGCCATTACCGGAGTTACCGGAATTGCCAGCATTACCGCCGTTAGCGGCACCACCATTAGCGCCACCATTCTTAGGCTGAGCCGACGCCTGAGCCTCGTACTCATCCTGAATAGTCAAAGTCCAGTCATTATCGTGGCGCACACCGGTAATCACCAAGCCGCGCTCAGTACGGCGCACCTTCTCAGACATCTCCGCGGGAGCACCGTCAATCACCACGGTCGGACCCAAATCAATCACCAGATCAAAGGTCCACTGCACGCTCTTCTTCACCAGCGCAGGAACCGCAGTGAATGCAGACATGGTCACCTTCGGCGACACAAACCAATCACGATTCTGCGAGCTCTCATTCGACTCATCCATAAACGACGAGAACGAAGCAACGAACTTCTCATCAGCCTTCGACTCACGCAGCGGAGCCGCATCACCGGTCAGCACCAGGTAGTTAATCGCCGCATACACGAACGCAATCGAATCGTATAGACCCTGCACCGAGTTCTCCGAAGCGCTCGCCGGACGCTTGGGGAACGGCACGTTCTGCGCGGGAGCAGACTCGGTCGCCGGAATGAAATCACCCTTCTTCTCGTAGTTATCGAAGGTGACCTCGCCGCTAAAATCAGTACGCGAAGAAGCCGAAGGGGAAATCTGAGGGGTATCCGCATCAGCGTTTTCACTAGTGGAAGAAGAACCACCGCACGCAACCAGTAGGGCGCTCAAAGACACGCCCGCAACGCCCGCACCCGCGTAACGCAGAGCAGTACGGCGGCTGATGCCGGTAGTGGAACTGGGAAGCCCGGAGGTCATGGGGAAAAGCGCCACGGAGTACCTTTCGAGTGAGAATCTCAGGTGAGAGACGAGTGAGAGAACGCCTCGACGAGTGGATATCACACGCGGACATCCCTCTAGAGACAGTCCTAAGTATAACGCGCCCCCGCCTTCACACCCGTGCGTACCAGCGCTCAAATGAGCGTGATATGCCGCCCATCAGCGAACTTACCGTAGCCAGTGAACTCAGTGGAACCAGCGGGAGCATCGCACCAGATGAGGGTAGCGAAGGAGGGGATGCGTTCATCGTCTGTTAGAGGAGGGGCTACTGTGCGCCTTCACCAGGAATACCGCCGGGCGCCTCAGCGCCGGGAGCAGCATCTCCACCAGCGGCACCGGGCTGAGCGGCACCGGGATCAGGAGCACCGGGCGCTGCGCTCGGCTGAACCGTCGCAGCGGCAGGCTGAGTTGCCACAGGCTGCGCGGTAGCCACAGGCGCCTGGGTCGCGGCAGGCTGAGGAGCCTGAGCCGCGCCACCCTGACCGGTGCCGGCCTGTGCGCCACCGTTCTGCGCACCACCGTTCTGGGAGCCAGTGTACTGACGGGAACCGTTCTGGGCGGAAGGAGCCTGCGCACCACCGTTCTGCGCGGCACCATTCTGAGCAGTGCCCTGAGCCGCGCCGTTACCCGAAGTATTCGCGCCGGTGTGTGCGCCAGCATTAGCCGCCACGGTGCTGTCATCAGTCACCGTCGGGGTATAGGTCGAAGAAGGGTGAGCACGCGGAGTCTGAGTCGGCTTCGGAGTCAACGCGGGATCGTACTGCTGAGGCGAAATCACCAACCAGCGCTTCGCCTCCTCATCGTACTCAGCGTAGAGAGCCTTAATCTCCTGTGCCTCAGTGTCTTCCAGAGGCTTGGTCGTATTGGTCGCCTTCTCAACCTGCATACCGTGCGCCTGAGTTACGGTGCACGCCCACGCATACTTAGTGCCGCGGGTCGTCGGCTGCTTATCGGTCAGGCGGAAAGTCCACTCGCCGCCCACCAGCCAGTTCGTGCCGGGCGCATAGAAGGCGCGCAGCTTCTCCAGCGCCGCACGGTTGGTAGAGTTCTGAGCCTGAACCACCTGCAGAGCCGGACCGGGATCACCGGTCATGCGGGCGTAGTTCACCGCCGCCGCAAAATACGCGAAGGTGGCGCGCAGGCTGCGGGCGTTCTTCTCGTACATGGTCTCATCCTCAACCGGGATGGGCACGGCGCTCGCCTTAGAATCAACGCTCGCGGGGCCGGCGGTCGGCTCAATCGTGTAGACCTGACCGGTCTCCGGGTCGGTGCTACTCATCGGAGCAGCACCGGTACCGGCAACGTACTTGGTCCATTTCAGCTCGCCCGACAGGTTATCGTAGGCACCCGCAATCGAAGCGGAAGGAGTGGGGGAGGCGGTCGCCTCCGCAGTCTTTTTGGAACCGCAAGCGGCAAGCATCGCACCCAGGGCGGCAGTGCCCGTGAGCGCAATAAAGTGGCGGCGGCTGTGAATCATAGTGATCCCCTTGAATGTGCTGTGATGCGGAAGTATCGGTGATAAGTGAAGAGCTCACGCTCCAATTCTCAGCCTAACATCACGCCCCTACAGGAGGGCGCGAAGCAGTCACCCGCAGGGCGAGTAGACGCGTATTGAGGCAAAAATGGGCGGACCTCATCTAGCCCTAGCCTATAGATTTCACGCGTGGCACACAAATAAAAGCCCTCATCCGTGCCTCATATCACCCAATATGACGGGTTCTTTGAGGCACGGATGTAAAGAAGCTTTAGGTTGAGCCTCGAATATAACGAGCCGCCTTAGAAGGGGGGCCCTCATTCGGGGTCGGGTGCGCACTCGGAATATTCGCGGACGGTTCAGCGGTAGCCGCAGGGGTGGCGGTAGCACTCGGGGAAGACTTCGGATCCTCCAGCATCTGCCAGCCCTCTTCACCAAAGTAGACGTAAGCATCCGCCTTCTGATTGCTGCCGTAGATACCGGTGAGCTGCTCACGCTGACGGGTCTCATGGTTGAACAAGAACGCGTTCTCGTCCACCTTCAGGGTCGCCTTCCAGCAGTAGACGTCCTGCTCGGTAGCGGGCACCGGCTGCGGGGAGCTCAGGTTAATGCACATGGGGTGGTTGTTCTTAGAGACCAGCCAGCCAATGTTGTAGCGGTAGATATCGCGGTACATCTGCGCCATGTTGCTAAAGTGCTCCTGGCCGGGCAGACCCATGAAAGGGTCGGTATCGCCGGTGAGGAGCATGTAGTTCTGCGCCGCACCCCAGTACTGCAGAAAGGCGTGCAGGCCCTCGACGGTGCGCTCTTTAGCCTCCGGGGGCATGGTGGGGCGGGGGACATTGACGGCTCGATGGCTCAGGGTGCCGTTTGAGAAATTTCCGGAACGCTCAAAGAACTGATCCGGCAGAAGAGCCGGTCCGCGACCGTCCAGGGCGGATGCGGGCAGGGGCTCGGCGTACGTAATGCTGCGCGTGGTGGTCGCAGATTTGGTCTGGGAGCTCTGAGGAGCAGCCTTAGTAGGGGAAGGGTTAGCGAGTGGTTGAGGGCGAGAAACTGCGCTGGGGCTGCAAGCGCTTGCGAGTGCGCTCAATGCTGCTCCGGAAGAAAGAGCAAGAAGATGGCGCCGTGACAGCGAACCGAACATACGCAACCTTTCGCAAGAGTAAAGATGGGCAGACAGTATGCGGGTAGCTCGGATGCAGTGAACCTCAACGGCAGTAAATTGTGAATGTAGTTGCGTGAGGGTTCGGTGAGCATTCCCGGTGGGTATCGCATACCGCGGTGAGTACGGATGCGATACGAAGGGCAGGTCAGAAACCTCCTGGGGATTCGGTGTGGATTATGACCTGCCTGTATGTCGTGCTCAACGATTCTAAGCGTACTTTCAGGTTCAAAATGACCATATCTGCGCTTGAGCGTAAAAAGTTATCAAATCTTAATATTTGCCCGTTTTATGCGGGTTATAAAACGTACCAATGTGTTCCGGGTAACCGCATTAAAATGTGCTTTTTTCCCGCGGAAACTCAAGGATTTTCCCACCTGCTCTTCTTATGAATAAATCATAAATTGGAGTTGTTGCACGCGGTGTGCAAGTAGTATCTCAACCTCTTCAGGTTGTCCAAACACCTATCAAAAACACCTCAATATGAGCCCCCAAACAACCCGCAACCGCAACGCGCCCACCGCAACGCCTACACATGGCATGAAGCAGGTGCACCCTATGGGACAATAGCGCTGTGACTACCACCGACTATGCGCAGCTCAAAGCAGCTCGCGAACTGCTCACTCGAATCCCCCTCCCGCTCGACGTAGAAGCCGGCGAAACCCCCGGCACCCCCTACACCGTCACCCACGACGGTACCGCCGAGCACGGCACCGCCACCGCGCGCACCCTGCTCGCCGCCATGGCACGCCAACTCGACGACTACATCCTGCCGCGCAGCGCCAGCGTCGATAACCCCCTCACCATCGTGGTCGGAGGCTCCACTGGCGCCGGCAAATCCACCCTCGTCAACACCCTGCTCGGCGAACCGCTCACCCAGTCCGGCGCGATTCGACCCACCACCCGCCACCCCGTACTCCTGCACCGCGCAGAAGACGAAGCGGCGCTATCACCCGAACGCTTCCTGCCCACCCTGCCGCGCACCCGCACCTCCGGCATGAACGCCGGATCGCAGGCACTACCCGGCCTCGACCCGAAGATCGCGCGCGCCCTCATTCCTATTACTACCTCGGCGCTACCGCAGGGCATCGCGCTCATCGACGCACCCGATATCGACTCCGTCTCCGAGGAAAACCGCACCCTCGCCAAGGAACTGCTCTCCGCCGCTGACCTGTGGCTCTTTGTCACCACCGCCAACCGCTACGCCGACGCCGTGCCCTGGGAACTGCTCCACGAAGCAGCCGCACGCTCCATCGCCATCGCCGTGGTGCTCAACCGCGTGCCCGAAGGCGACGAAGAAGCCATCGAAAACGACCTGCGACGCATGCTCGACGAGGCGGGAATCCACGCCGTACTGATTCACACCGTCACCGAACAGCCCCGCGACGCAAGCGGCATGCTCGCCCCCGTCAGCCTCGCCCCGCTGACCCTGTGGATCCGCGAACTTGGCGCCGACGCACCCGCCCGCGCCGCCATCGCCCGGCAGACCCTCGCCGGTGCCGTCGAAACCCTCGCCGGAAACCTGCAGGTGCTCGCCGCCGAACAGGCACGCCAGCAGGCGGCGCACCAGTCGCTTGCCACCATCGTCGCCGAAGAATACGAGGACGCGCTGACCACCATCGACGGCGCCCTCTCCGACGGCTCCCTGCTACGCGGCGAAGTGCTCTCGCGCTGGCACGACTTCGTGGGAACCGGCGACTTCTTCCGCTCCCTCGACAGCACCATCGGTCGCCTGCGCGACCGCGTCGGCTCCGCCCTGCGAGGCCAGCCCGCCGCCGCCCAGAAGGTAGAAGACGCCCTCGAAAGCGGCATCCACGCCGTCGTGCTGGATGCGGCCGCCCGCGCCTCCGAAAATACCCGCACCCGCTGGCGTGCCAGCCGCGCCGGACGCTCCCTGCTGGCGCGCCTTGATGCGCCGCAGGCTGTTTCTGTTGCGCCGCAGACGGCCTCCGCCGCGCCCGAACAGAACGCAGGCGCAAACGGTGAGGCGAAGGGCAACGAAGCGAAGGGCGAAGTGCAATCCGCCGAGGACATCTTCTCCGCAGCCGTTGCCGAACAGATTCGCCTCTGGCAGGGCTCCGTCCTCGAAATGATCCGTGAAGAAGGCGCCGACAAGCGCAAACGCGCCCGCTTCCTCTCCCTGGGCGTGAACGCCACCGCCGTGATGCTCATGGTCGCCGCGTTCAGCCTCACCGGCGGCATTACCGGTATTGAAGCAGGTATTGCCGGCGGTAGCGGCGTGGTCGGCACCAAACTGCTCGAGTCCATCTTCGGTGAAGACGCGGTGCGCCGCATGGCAACCCGCGCCCGCACCGACCTGCTCGAACGCATGGCGGATCTGCTCACCGAGCACGCCCAGCCCTTCACCGCCGTGCTGGAAGAAACCGACCCGCAGGCTGATGCTGAGGACATTCACCGCGCCGCCGAACAGGTACAGGCAATCGCCGCAGAAATGAGCGCGCAGAGCCAAGCTGCCCAGGCAAAGGGCACGCAGACAAAGGGTGCGCAGGCAAAGGGCACGCAGACCCCCTGGTCGGCTACAGCATAGTCGGAGCAGCGCGCTCAACCGCCTGTCACCAAATCATCTCCACAGCGCACAACCACACTGCGCACCACCTCACCGCGCACCACAGACGAAGAAAAACGCACTATGACTACCCCCGAGAACAAACTCGAGAACGCCAGCGCAGAGCGCAACGCCGAGCGAGGCGCCACCCCCGCCGTGGCGACCTCGCCCTTCGCTCGCTCCGTCGCATCCCTGAAAGACGCCATCAGCTACGGTGAAGGGCGAGTCCCCGAAACCGTCCTGCTTGACGCCGCCGAAACCCTCGAACGCCTCAGTCAGCGCCGCGAACTCTCCACCGAACACACCGTCATCGGCTTCTTCGGCGCGACCGGCAGCGGCAAATCCACGCTCTTCAACGCCATCGCCGGGCAGAACATTGCCCTCTCCGCGCCCACACGCCCGACCACCTCCACCGTGCAGGCGGCAATCTGGGAGGCAGAAGGCAGCGAAGAGCTACTTGACTGGCTCGGTATCGACAAGCGCGTTTACCCGCAAACTCAGGCGCTCGCCGCAGAAGGAGAAGCAACCGAGGGTAACGGGGCTGGCGGGGGAGTAGCGGCACCCAATGCCGTCACCGAACCGGCTCCCGGACTCTTCAACCGCATCCGCCGTGCAGTAGGCGGACGCGGCGAAATGCGCACCCGCACCGGCGGCCTCATCCTGCTGGACATGCCCGACTTCGACTCGGTCACCACCACCAACCGCGACCTCGCCGCCCGCATGATGCGCTACGTAGACGTACTCGTCTGGGTTGTCGACCCCCAAAAATACGCCGACGCCGTCATCCACCGCGACTTCATGGTGCCGCTTGCCGCCTCCGGCGCGCAGGCGCTCTGCGTGCTCAACCAGGCGGACAAGCTTGCACCCGCCGAGGTGCCCGCCGTGCTCGCATCCCTCACCCGCCTGCTCCAGGCCGAGGGCACCGAAGCGCACCTGCTCGCCGCACCCATCGCCGTCTCCGCGCGAACCGGTGAGGGCGTCGACGTGCTGCGTGACCTGCTCGCCCAGGTAGCCGCCGCCAAGAGCCTATCCCTGCAGCGAACCGACGCGCAGCTGCACGCCACCGCCTCCCAGCTGCGCACCTATGCCGGGGGAGAGGGAACCGTGCTCGCCGGAGCCTACGCCCTCGAAGCGGAACAGAAGCTCGTGAAGGCGTGCTACACCTCCAGCCAGGCTGAGCAGGTTTTGCAGGCGGCAACCGCCTCCTACCGCCGCGCCGCGGGACAGCACACCGGCTGGATCCTCACCCGCTGGATGAGCCGCCTGAAGGCCGACCCCCTGCGCCGCCTGCACCTGGGACAGCAGGACGAAACGAAGAGCACCTCTAAGGCTGAGAAGTCCGCGGGCATGCTCGGCTCCGAGAGCGAGAATGCACCCGAGCTGGTGGCATCCTCGCTACCTCCGCTGAGCGCCGCCCAGAAGGCGGGCATGGCAAACGCCGTGCGCCAGTACAGCAAGCAGATGGCGAACCGCATCGACGAACCGTGGAAGCGCAGCATGAAGGAAGCCGCGCTCTCCCGCGAGGCGGAGCTACCCGAACTGCTCGAACGTGACATGGTGCGCATCGACTACGGTCTGGGCCGCACCCGCGCCCCCTGGGTTATCTTCAACGCCCTGCAGTGGATTGCGCTGCTCAGCGCCCTGGTGGGTGTTGCTTGGCTGACCTTGATTTCCGGCATGGCGTACCTGCAGATTCAGTTGCCGCCCGCCCCGACCCCCGAGGGTTCCCCGGTGCCCCTGCCGACCCTGCTTCTGCTGCTGGGCATACTCCTCGGTATCGCCTCGGCGGGCGTGGGCAGGTTGCTCACAGCCATGGGTTCACGCTACTACGCGCGCAAACTGCGGGGCCGCCTGCAGACCGGCGTGGAGAAGGCAGTGCAGTCCTGCGTGGTCGCACCGGTACAGCAGGAGGCAAAGCGCCTGAACGCCTACCGCAAGGCGCTGGACATTTAGCGGACCAGCTTCCGAGAAGCAAGAGCACACAAAAGAATCCCTCACCACCTCAAACGAGGCAGGGAGGGATTCTTTTCGTTAGATCTACACGCTACTGAAGCTTAGTCTCCTTCAGTACTCTCAGCGCAGGGAGCCTGCTGAGACGCCGCAAGCTCACGCAGACCGTCCGTAATCGCCTGAGCAGCCTTAACGACCAGCTCGGGGTAGTTGCGGTTCGGCTGGCGGGTCATACGGTCAATCGGGCCTGAGATAGACACCGCAGCAATCACCTTGCCGCCGGGCGCACGCACCGGAGCAGAGACCGAGGCAGTACCGCGCTCGCGCTCACCCACGGACTGCGCCCAACCGATGCGGCGCACAGCCGCGAGCATGGCGGCGCTGAAGTGCGCATCGCGCAGGCCTTCAACAATGCGGTTCTGGTCTTCCCAGGCCAGCAGAACCTGGGCGGCGGAACCAGCCTGCATGGACAGCTGGGTACCGACCGGGATGGATTCGTGCATGCCGGAGGGGCGTGCCGCGGTTGCCGCGCATACGCGCCAGTCGCCCTGGCGGCGGTACAGCTGGGTGGACTCGTCAGCTTCGAGGCTGAGCTTCTGCAGAATCGGGTCTGCCACCGTGATGAGCTCATCGGAAATGGTGGCGGATGCGAGTTCGGTCAGGCGGGGGCCGAGCATGAAGCGTCCCTGCACATCGCGGGCCACGAGGCGGTGGTGAGCCAGCGCCACGGCGAGGCGGTGCGCGGTGGGGCGTGCCAAACCGGTTGCCTTGACGAGGTCGCCCAGGGATACGGGGCCTGCCTCGAGGCAGTCAAGAATGAGGGTCGCCTTGTCGAGCACGCCAACGCCGGAGGAGCCGTGGGAGTGTACCTCTACCATCTGCTCGTCGGCTGCCATGTGTTCGGGCGGCTTGACGGGGTCAACAATCGGTGCGTTGTGGTGTGTGGATGCGTTGGGGTGACGCATTCCGTGTGCGTTAAAACGTGAGGCGGAAGGAGTCATTCTTATATTCTATCTCAGAATATGAAAGATACCCCGGACTTCATGGACTCTTTGGGGTGCAGAGCTGAAGATGGAATCACCCCCTACGGGATAAATTATGAGCTTTTCATAATAAGTGTTTATGTGGGTTTGTGGGTGAAAATATGCGAAAAGACGCAGAAAAATGCGAATAATCTCGCAAAATTACCCTGGAGTCATAGAGTAAACCCACATAAAAACACTCGCTAGTTCGGGGTGTTTCTAGGCCGTCTCACAGGCTAAGAATTCGTGAAAAAATACGCGACACGCCGCAGAGAAATACCGGTTTGAGGATCCCATCGGGTACATAATCCGCCCCTCAACTCCGCAAACTTGCGGCACGCACCACACCGAACGCATCCACCGTAGGAACGCATCAAGCAGGAGAAAGCATGACTAGCGAACAGAACGCAACCACCGCGGGCACCCGTCCGCGCACCCTGGCAGAAAAAGTCTGGGACGCACACGTCGTCGTCCCCGGTGAAAACGGCAAGCCCGACCTGCTCTACATCGACCTGCAGCTACTGCACGAAGTGACCTCCCCCCAGGCATTCGAAGGCCTGCGCATCGAGAACCGCCCCCTGCGCCGCCTCGACCTGACCATCGCCACCGAGGACCACAACACCCCCACCGACAACATCTTCGGCACCATTGCCGACCTGACCAGCCGCACCCAGATCGAGACCCTGCGCCGCAACGCCAAGGAATTCGGCGTGCGCATCCACTCCCTCGGTGACGAGGAACAGGGCATCGTGCACGTGGTCGGCCCGCAGCTGGGTCTGACCATGCCCGGTATGACCATCGTCTGCGGCGACTCCCACACCTCCACCCACGGTGCGTTCGGCGCTCTCGCGTTCGGTATCGGTACCTCCGAGGTGGAACACGTCATGGCGACCCAGACCCTGCCCCTGGCACGCTTCAAGACCATGGCAATCAACGTTGAAGGCACCCTCAAGCCCGGCGTGACCGCAAAGGACATCATCCTCGCCGTCATCGCGCAGATCGGTACCGGCGGCGGTCAGGGCTACGTGCTCGAATACCGCGGCTCCGCGATCCGCTCCCTCTCCATGGAGGGCCGCATGACCATGTGCAACATGTCCATCGAGGCGGGCGCACGCGCCGGCATGGTCGCCCCCGACGAGATCACCTTCGAGTACATCAAGGGTCGCCAGCACGCGCCCAAGGGTGAAGAGTGGGACAAGGCAGTCGAGTACTGGAAGAGCCTGCCCACCGACGAAGGCGCCGTCTTCGACAAGGAAATCTTCATCAACGCTGACGAGCTCGAACCCTTCGTCACCTGGGGTACCAACCCCGGTCAGGGCATTCCGCTGAGCCACGCCGTTCCCTCCCCGGACGACTTCGAGGACGAGAACGACAAGGTCGCAGCAGAACGCGCCCTCGAATACATGGGCCTGGAGGCGGGCACCCCCATGAAGGAAATCCCCGTGGATGTTGTCTTCCTGGGTTCCTGCACCAACTCCCGCATTGAGGACCTGCGCGCCGCAGCGGACATCGTTCGTGGCCGCACCATCGCCGAGAACGTGCGCATGATGGTCGTGCCTGGCTCCCAGAAGGTCCGCGCGCAGGCAGAAGCAGAAGGCCTGGACAAGGTCTTCAAGGACTTCGGTGCCGACTGGCGCTTCGCCGGCTGCTCCATGTGCCTGGGCATGAACCCCGACCAGCTGGCACCCGGTGAGCGTTGCGCCTCCACCTCGAACCGTAACTTTGAGGGCCGCCAGGGCAAGGGTGGCCGCACCCACCTGGTCTCCCCGGTGGTCGCCGCCGCAACCGCTGTGCGCGGTACCCTGTCCGCCCCGTCCGACGTCGTGGCCTAGCACGCCGCTATAGCTAAGGAGCCATTATGGAACCCATTATTAAGCACACCGGCATTGGCGTGCCGCTGCGTTCTTCGAATGTTGACACCGACCAGATCATCCCCGCCGTCTACCTCAAGCGAGTGACCAAGACTGGCTTTGATGATGCCCTCTTCGCTAACTGGCGTAAGGACCCCGAGTTCATCCTGAACCAGGAGCCCTACAAGCACGGTAGCGTGCTGGTTGCGGGCCCGGACTTCGGTACCGGTTCCTCGCGTGAGCACGCCGTGTGGGCGCTGCGCGACTACGGTTTCAAGGTCGTTATCTCTGCTCGTTTTGCCGATATTTTCCGCGGCAACTCCGGTAAGCAGGGCCTGGTCACCGCACAGGTTGCACAGGACGATATCGAGCTGATTTGGAAGGCGCTGGAGCACGAGCCCGGCACCGAAATCACCGTTGACCTGGAGTCCAAGACCGTAACCGTGGGCGCGCTGGTTGTTCCCTTCGAGATTGACGACTACGTGCGCTGGCGCCTCATGGAGGGCCTGGACGATATCGGTCTGACCCTGCAGAACCTCGAAGCTATTGAAGCGTACGAGGCGAAGCGCCCCTCCTGGATGCCCCGCACTCAGGAGCTCTAAGTAGGGGAACTCTAAGCCGTAGATATATAAAGCTCGAAGGCGGCGACTGATTCAGTCGCCGCCTTCGAGCTTTTCTGTACCCAAAAACCTGGCACACATATGAATGTGCCTCCCCGGAACTTCCGGGGAGGCGTATTTATTCAATACCTAGAGCTTAGGCACCCTCAGTGATGGGGGTGTTCAAGGTTGCGTTCTCGGTACAGCTGTACAGCGCCGCCGAACCGGGGGAGCGCACACCCGCGGTCGGGTTCGCGTTCTGTGCGGTGGCAAGAGCGAAGTCAGAAACCACCTCGTGGTTAATGTAGCTGCCGCCTGCGCCGCCGCCGCTGCTCAGGGCGCTGAGCGAGTAGATGTTGCCTTCGCCCTCGAACTGCACCTGACGGCCGAAAACGCCCTCGTAGTATGAGCCAACGGTCCAGATGTTCAGGCCTGCGCCTCCGCCGCCGTAGCCGGCGCCACCACCGGATGCTACGGAGGTGAGGGAGAGCTTGCCGTGGGTTCGGGAAAGCAGCGCGCCGGAGCCGCCCTTACCGCGGTAAGAGCCGGTTGCGTTCGCACCGCCGGTGCCCTTCTCTCCCTCATGCACGGAGTCGCCCTGGTAAAGGTAGTAGCGCGGGAAGCTGTACGATTCGAACCAGGAGGTAGACATGGGCTGGAGCTTCAGCTCGTTATTCTCGTCGAGAATGCCGACCAGCGCCTCACCGAGGGTACCCGCCACTCCGGAGCGGCCAGCGGTACCGCCGGTGACCATGAAGCGCATGTCCAGGGTCTTGTCGTCCTCCTCAAGGGGCTTGAACTCCTGGTAGGGGCTTGCCATGAGCATGCCGCCCTGACCGGTGTTGTCGGTGCCCAGGTCGCCGCCTGCGCTACCGCCTGCGGTGGTGGATGCGTCACGGCCGTCCAGTGCCACGCGCAGTGCCGGGTTCAGCTGGTCCTTGGGCTGCGCGTCAAAGATGCGCTGGTGGGTAGTGAGGGTGCCCAGCTGTGCGCCACCGCCGCCAGCGCCGGCAACGGCTACGACGGTGACTGCGCCGTCGCGGACGAGCTCGACCGCGGAGGAGCCGCCGCCGGACGCGCCGTACACGTAGCCGCTATCGGTGTCCACTACCTGCGCTGCGCCGGTTGCGGTGCTGGAGCCGGTGGAGTCGCCGCCGGCTGCGTAGCCTTCGCCACCGAGTGCGGGCTCCGCGCCGGCTGCGGAGCCGACGCCGCCGTTACCCGCCCAGACGCGCAGGATGTCGCCGGACTTGACCGCAAGAACACCGCTGAGCTGTGCACCGGCACCGCCGCCAGCCAGGGCCGCGTTCGTGACGTCGGTCAGGTATCGGGGAGTAAAGGAAGATGCGGCACCGCCAGCACCTCCCACGAGGTCGAATCGTACTCGTCCAACGCCTTCAGGGACGAGCCATTCGGTGTATGCGCCAGCCTTGTCGTCGAAGCCGGTTGCGGTCGGCTTGAGGGTCAGAGCGGGGGAGCAGGTGGGCTCGCCGCTTGCCGCCCATGCAGGGACGGTTGCGCTGGCGAGGATAACGGGGGCACTCCATGCCGTACCCTGTACGAGGCGACGGCGCGAAATGCGTGATGCAGTGTTGTGATGTGTCATATTTGGGGTCCTCCGGTAGTTCGCGGATGCAGCCGCGAAGCGACCTGTGGTTGGTTGCGATGGGCCCTGGTTTTTAGTTGACTTTCGAATATTTACGGTGATGTTGAAGTGAATTTTTGAAGTTGAAGTGAATCAGGAAGCCGAACCGTTTTGGTTGGGTACCATCGCAAAGGTTTATGCAGTGAATGCACGCCACGCACCCTCCTGTGAGGCTCTGTACTGCGCGGGTGCAAGGTCGGTGCCGGCGCCTATGCCGCAGTGTAGAGCTGATTGGCTCCTCCGTGAGAGCGGAGGCGCCGTTCAGTGGGCACGAGTGTGCACGTTATTGTAGGGGTGAGGTTGCTCTCAAGTTCAAATTCGGACGTTAAAAAGACGAAACTAACGTCAAATTTCGGCGAAGAAACAGAAAATGTTTGCATTAGTGTGAATATTTGTGTATCTTTTTGTTTTTTCTGGCTCTGAATCTGAGGGGGTCAGAGCGGTTTTTCACATACACAACAGAGCAAAATCTCAGTCACAAGTTCCAAAGGCTCTTCAGTGTTTGGAGCACCTTTACGCAGGGCTTAGAATAATGATGAATATATGCGCCCGTTTCGCCCTGCTACCGGCAGGGGCGCGGCACGACAGAACGCGGCGCATCGGCACACTGTTAAAGTTCGGCCTAAACCAGCCGACTCCACAAAGGATTTTTAATGACTGAGAACATCAGCAAGCTTCGCATTGAAGGTGGCACTCCGCTCGTTGGTGAGGTTCACGTTCGAGGCGCCAAGAACCTGGTGCCCAAGGCGATGGTCGCAGCACTGCACGGTTCGACCCCCTCGACCCTGCGTAACGTCCCTGACCTGAGCGATGTCGAAATCGTTACCACCCTCGTGGAGCTGCACGGTGCAAAGGTCGACTACGACCGCGAAGCTGGTGTTCTGACCCTCAACCCCGCACAGGATGCAACCACCGCCGCAAAGAACGCAGAGGAGATTCAGCTCTTCGGTGGTAACTCCCGCATCCCGATTCTGATGGTGGGCCCGCTGCTACACACCCTCGGTACCGCACGCATCCCCAACCTGGGCGGCTGCAAGATCGGTGACCGCCCCATC
The DNA here is from genome assembly GCF_001815755.1 of Rothia sp. HMSC061C12. Classification (NCBI taxonomy): domain Bacteria; kingdom Bacillati; phylum Actinomycetota; class Actinomycetes; order Micrococcales; family Micrococcaceae; genus Rothia; species Rothia sp. HMSC061C12. The sequence continues at coordinate 140,518 of NZ_KV821875.1, read as the reverse complement.
GACTACCACATGTCTGCGCTGCGCAAGTTCGGCGCAGTCGTTGAGAAGGACGACGAAACCGGCACCACCTTGATTGTTCCCGAAGAGGGTCTGAAGGGTGCAGAGATTGTGCTGAACTACCCCTCCGTGGGCGCTACCGAGCAGGTCCTGCTCACCGGTGTGCGCGCTAAGGGTAAGACCATCCTGCGCAACGCAGCGATTGAGCCCGAAATTATTGACCTGATTGCTGTTCTGCAGAAGATGGGCGCGATTATCTTCATTAACGAGGACCGCACCATCGTCATTGAGGGCGTGGACGAGCTGACCGGCTACGATCACGCGTCCCTGCCCGACCGTAACGAGTCTGCTTCTTGGGCTTCTGCGGCGCTGGCTACCGGCGGCGACATTTTCGTGCGCGGTGCAGCCCAGAAGGACATGACCGCGTTCCTGAACCAGTTCCGCAAGATGGGCGGCCTGTACGAGGTGACCGCCGAGGGCATCCGCTTTACCCACCCGGCTCAGCGCACCCCCGGAGCTCAGCTGAAGCCCATCGTCTTTGAGACCAACGTGCACCCCGGCTTCATGACCGACTGGCAGCAGCCCCTCGTCGTGGCGCTGACTCAGGCTAAGGGCGCGTCCATCGTGCACGAGACCGTGTACGAGGAGCGTTTCGGCTTCACCAACGCGCTGAAGCAGATGGGCGCAGATATTGTCGTCATGCGTGACTGCGTGGGCGGCACGCCCTGCCGTTTCGAGGGTAAGGGCTACGGTCACTCCGCTATTATTTCTGGCCCCACCCCGCTGACCGGTGCCGACATTGAGGTTCCGGACCTGCGCGGCGGCTTCTCCCACATTATTGCTGCTCTGACTGCTAAGGGCACCTCTCACGTGAGCGGTGTTGAGCTGATTGCTCGCGGCTACGAGAACTTCGAGGAGAAGCTCAAGGGCCTGGGTGCCAACTTTGAGGTGCTGGCACGCAAGGCGTCGAAGGCTCCCAAGCCCGATGCAGCAATCGTCGTTGTTGAGCCCGAGGAAGTTGAGGTTCAGGACTAGTGAGCGGACAGCAGGGAAAGCAGGCTCTGCCTGAGATTGAGCCCACCGCCTCCGGTGATGCTCTGTACAAGGTGCTCGGTAACGCTGCGCGCGGGCTGTACAAGCTCATCGCGCGCGTTGAGATTACCGGCCGTGAGAACCTGCCTAAGAGCGGCGGGTACATTATCGTGGCTAACCACACCACCGAGCTTGACCCGGTGACTGTGGCTTTCCCTGCTTTCGTTGAGGGCGCCCTGCCGCGCTTCTTGGCGAAGGATTCGCTGTTCCGCGCCCCCGTGCTCGGCTACATTATGCGCAAGCTCGCGCATATTCCTGTGGTTCGCGGTTCGGTGGATGCGCGTAAGTCCCTGATTACTGCCCGCAAGATTGTTGAGGCTGGCGGTGCCGTCGTGATTTTCCCGGAGGGCACCACCACCCATGATCCGCAGCTGTGGCCCATGCAGGCGCGTACCGGCGCGGCTCGTCTGGCTCTTGCGACCGGTGCGCCCGTCTACCCGGTGGCGCACTGGGGTGATGAACAGATTCTCGGTTACGTGGATGAGGCTGGCGAGGACGGCCGCATCAAGGAGAAGCGTAAGATTTCGCTGTTCCCGCGCAAGACCGTTCGCGTAAAGGTTGGCAAGGCGCTGGATATCGCCTCCCTCGTTGAGGATACCAGCCCCGAGGCTAAGCACACCCGCACCGAACTGGGCGTGGTCACCGACGCCATGCTGGACGCTATTACCGCCGAGCTGGAGACGATCCGCGGTGAGAAGGCTCCTGAGGGTCGTTGGAACCCGCGCACGAAGCGTCGTGAAGCACCCGGTACCCCCTCGGGTCCGGTTGGTGGCGCGCTCGGCGAACCGGACGAAAAGTAGCATCCCAGATGGGAAAATCGTAGAGGCCCTGACAGAAGCCGCGGCTATTTGCTGAGGCGCCTGTCAGGGACTCGCACAATAACCTCACAAGGAAGAGAGGCAGGTGTTTTCGTGACCTTCTTTGGACGCACCCCCGCAGCAAGCCCTGAATTTACCCCTCCGGCAACCGTACAGTCTATTGCGGTGCTCGGTGCCGGTAGCTGGGGCACCGCTTTCGCTAAGATCGCGGCGGACGCTACCCGCGAGCGCGGCGATGACACCCGCGTGACCCTCATCGGTCGTGATGAGCAGGTGATGGCTGAGTGCGAACGCACCCGCGAGAACGCCCGCTATTTTCCGGGAATGAAGCTGCCGGATAACATGCACTTCACGGCGGATGCCCCCGCGGCGCTGACCGGCGCCGATATCGTGGTTCTTGCCTTGCCCGCGCAGGTTCTGCGTTCGCAGTTGCAGAGCTTCGCCCGCTATATTGAGCCGAACGCCATGCTGGTGTCTTTGGCGAAGGGCTTGGAGACCGGTACGGGTCTGCGCATGTCGCAGGTCATTACCGAGGAGCTGGAAGAATCCATGGCTCTGCGCGGTGCTGATCTGCGCGCGATCGGCCATATTCCGCACCGCGTGTGCGTGCTTTCGGGCCCGAACCTGGCGAAGGAAATCATGGGGGAGGAGCCTACCGCCTCCGTGGTTGCGGCTCGTACCCTGCCGGTGGCTGAGTCTGTTGCTCACGCGATTGCGTGCTCGTACTTCCGCCCGTACACCAACACGGATGTGGTTGGTACTGAAATTGGTGGCCTGGTGAAGAACGTGATTGCCCTTTGCGTGGGTATTTGCGAAGGTCGCAATTACGGCGATAACTCGAAGGCGTCCATTATGACGCGCGGTCTGGCGGAGATTACCCGCCTGGCGGTGGCGTTGGGCGGCGAGGCTGCGACGATGAGCGGTCTTGCCGGTATGGGCGACTTGATTGCGACCTGCTCTTCGCCGCTGTCTCGTAACCACACGGCGGGCCGCCTGCTGGCTCAGGGTGTTACCCCTGACCGCCTGCACGAGCACATGAGCCAGACGGCTGAGTCGATTAAGTCGGCACCGGTGGTGGCTGAGTTGGCTCATCGTCACGGCGTGGAGATGCCCATTGTTGAGGCTGTGGTGGCTGTGCTTTCGGGCCGTATTGGCATTGAGGAGTTGGCGCCTCAGCTGCTGGGTCGCCGCCTCAAGCATGAGGGCCACTAAGGTTAAAGCTTTCTGGTGTGCTGGCACCCCTTGATTCGGGTTGTGTGCCAGGACATACTAGAAGAAGATTGAATGTAAACATCCAAGGACGGATACCGTTGCGGAAAACCGGCGCGTGAGAAACGCATCAGTGACCGCGACGGTATTCGTGCGTTAGGATTATTGACGCATTGCCGTTCCACCTTCCGGACCTAAGGGTAGGGGAACATTGACTAGGAGAAATATATGACCGAGAAGAAGACCGTCGCCCTGCTGTGCGGTGGCCGCTCCTCCGAGCACCCGATTTCGCTCATTACCGCTGCCGGCGTTCTGGGCGCTATTGACCGCACCGCCTACGACGTCATCACTATCGGTATTACCCGTGACGGCCGCTGGTACCTGACCGACGAGCAGCAGCTTGCCGAGCTGACTGCTGGCACACGCGGTACCGCAGAGTTCCCCGAGGGTACCCAGCAGGTGTTCCTGCCGATGGGTGCCGGCGATTCCCGCCTGACCCTGGTGGATGCTGAGGGTAACGTTACCCGCACCGCACCGGTGGACGTTGTGTTCCCGCTGCTGCACGGCCCCTTCGGTGAGGATGGCACCGTGCAGGGTCTGCTGGAAATGGCTGACCTGCACTATGTGGGTTGCGGTGTGACCGCATCTGCTGTGGGTATGGATAAGCACTTCATGAAGGTTGCTTTCGAGTCCGCTGGCCTGGAGGTCGGCCCCTACGAGGTTGTCACCAACCGCCAGTGGGAGCACGAGGACCGCGAGCAGATCCTGGAGCGCTTGCTGAAGCTGGGCTTCCCCATGTTCGTGAAGCCGACCCGCGCAGGTTCTTCCTTCGGTATTACCAAGGTGGATTCGGTGGAGGAGCTCGTGCCCGCGATTGAAGAGGCACGCCGCCACGACCCGAAGATCATTATTGAGGCGGGTATTGTGGGCCGCGAAATCGAGTGCGCTGTGCTCGATGGCCACCACGGCGAGATGCCGCGCGCATCCTACCCTGGCGAGATTGAGGTTGTGGATCAGGACCATGGCTTCTACGACTTTGAGGCAAAGTACGTTTCTGAGTCTTCCGCTGTGACCGTGTGCCCGGCGAACCTGCCGCAGGACGTGCAGGATCGCCTGCGTGAGCTGGCTGTGAAGGCGTTCCTGGCACTGGATGGTGAGGGTCTGTCTCGTGCGGACTTCTTCTACACAGAGGATGGCCGCCTGGTCATCAACGAGGTGAACACCATGCCCGGCTTCACCCCGATTTCGATGTACAAGACCATGTGGGAGAACACCGGCATCTCTTACACTGACCTGATTAGCGAGCTGCTGACCCTGGCGATGGAACGCCCCCTGGGCCTGCGCTAGTTCTTGAGGTAGCGCTAGTTCTGAGACTGCGTTAGTTCTTGGGCGTGCTGTCGTTTTGACTGCGCTCAGTTATTGAATACGTAGTGGCGGGGGGAGTATCCCCTGTTGTAAGGCGCCTCGGTGCGGATTCTTGAGGGATTCGCGCCGGGGCGCTTTTTGCGCGGTGGGCAAGTTCAGTCTGTGCGGGAGGGGTAATTGGTACGTATTAGCCTCTAAATCTTTATGAGAATCGCTCGAATTTAACCCGTGGGAAAAATCACTCATACTCGCCTCGGGGCTGCTTGGATGATGGAGTGCAAGTTTTAAAGTGCTATTGATAAGGCAAAACGTAATTCTGCTCATAAGTGCATGAAATGATGCTTCTAGGTAATGAAAAGATGCTGTTGGTGGTCGTTGCACATCTTGAAGCTCAAAGATTGGTATGAAAGCGCTAAAATGAGTAATGAAGAAAAAGCCGATTCGGTAGAATAGATGAAGGTATATCCAATCTGCCCTAGCGATTGGGTATCTATTCACTCACAACGTATCAGAAAGTCAAGGACAACCTTTGGGAAAACGAAACCGTAAGGTGGTCTCTGCGAGTCTGGCGACAGCACTGGTTGCTTCCGGAAGTCCATACGTAGCCTCATTTGCTCAAGATGTGCAGGAGGCAGCGTCTCAGGTTCCGCCCAACCCTGTCGGCACCGCAAGCCAAACCCTGGACCCCACCGCAAACGCGGCATCTTCCTCTCAGACGGCAGTACCCACGCTCGCAACCGTGAGCGCATGGCCCACCGCTCAGGGGGACAATAAGACTGACAAAGCGCAGGCAGAGCCCACCGCTCAGCCTAGCGCTTCTTCGAGTGCTCAGCCCACTGTTAGTGCTGAGCCTTCCGCAAGTGCTACGCCCAGCCCGGATGCGAACGCTACCGCGCAGCCTACTGCCGAGCCCACCGCTTCTGCTAGTGCGACTGCAAGCCCGAGTGCTACGGCGAGTCCTAGCGTAGAGCCCTCTAAGGATGCAACCGCTGAACCTACCGCTACGCCGACCGTAGCTCCTAGCGCAAGTGCCGAACCGAGTGTTGCTCCTACCGCAACTCCGACGGCTGAGCCGACTGTAGCTCCGACTGCAGAGCCTACGGTCCAGCCGACGGCAGAACCTACTGTTGCTCCCACTCCGGAGCCGACCGTTGCGCCTACTGTGGAGCCCACCAAGGATGCAACTCCTGAGCCTACGGTAGAGCCCACCCCTGAACCTACTCCCGAGCCGACGAAGGACGTAACTCCCGAGCCGACCCCGGAGCCCACTCAGGATCCGACTCCGGAACCTACCCCTGAACCTACTCCCGAGCCTACTCAGGACCCCACACCGGAACCGAATCCGGAGCCCGCTCCTGAACCGACCAAGGACGTAACTCCCGAACCGACCCCGGAGCCGACTGAGGACCCCACTCCGGAACCGAACCCGGAGCCGACCCAGGATCCCGTCCCGGTTCCCGAGCCGACTAAGGACGTAACTCCCGAGCCGACCCAGGAGCCCTCTCAGGTTCCGGTCGTCCCGGCCCCGGTTCAGGATCCGACTCAGGAGCCCTCCAAGGAAGCTAAGCAGGAGCCGACTAACGAGCCGACCAAGGACGCGGTCATCCCCGTGATTCCGGTAGCTCCCGTAGCTCCGGTAGAGGATAACAAGGACAGCTCGGACTCCAAATCGGTTACCCCGATCGAGACCGAACCTGTTGCTCCGATTCCTCCGGCGAACAACCCGGTGACCGTCCCCGGCAATCGTCAGGAAGTCTCTGGGGAAGATGTCGTCATCTCCATTGAGCTTCCGCGACCGGGCAACTCCTCTGAATCCTCAAGTTCCTCTTCAGGATCTTCAAGCTCTTCACCGAGCACCAAGGCACCGAATGACAGGCTTGATGGCGACGATGACGATCCGTTGCGTTCCGGCGGTACCACCCTTGGACGAATTGCAGCCAATAACGGCTCGAATGACTCCATCCCGGGTGCGGCAGACTGGGTTGCTGGATACCTCTCGCGCAATAAGACCGACGAGGACCACTCCCACGAGGTAAGCCCCTCGAGCTCCTCAAGCTCGGTATCGGCTTCGAAGTCGCCTAGCTCCTCCACCTCGGCTAGCGCCAGCCGATCCGCAAAGAGCGTGGCAAAGGCTGACGGCGCGAACGCCGCCCAGGAGCAGGCCGTGAAGAATGCGGACGCGGACGATTCCGGACTTTCCGGCATTGCACCGCTGATCCTCTTCTCACTCATCGGTCTGGTGCTGATTGCTCTGGCAATCCGCTACTTCAGCCGCGGAGCATAAGGCAAACATAACGCGTAAGAATACGCGATAATAGAGGATGTGAATCCTCAGACTTTTAGCGAAACGCGGGACAACCCCATGCGAGAGACACCTCTCTCAAAGCTGGGGGAGTCCCGCGTTCTGCGCGCTTTCATGCCGATTATCAACGCCCACAACGAGCAGGTTGCCGCTGCAGCACGCCAGGCGGGGCGCATCGAACCCCTCGAGGTGGGCCCCGGCGACGACTGTGCCGTTCTCGCCGAGCCCGCGCCCGGTCAGCGTACCGTGGTCACCACCGACACTCTCGTTGAGGACCAAGACTTTATGAACCTCTGGCCCGGCGGTATCGCACGGGCGGGCGAAGACGGTGAGTTCAATCTGGAACCCGCCCGCAGTAGCGGCTACGATGTGGGGCGCAAAGCCGCGACCCAGAACCTCGCCGACGTTGCCGCTATGGGTGCGCGCCCGGCGAGCCTCTTCATCTCCTTGAGCCTGCCCGGTAGCACTCCTTACGGCTGGATTGACGGCTTCGCCCACGGCATTGTGGACGGAATCAACGCCTGCGGAGCCACCGAATGCGTGATTGGCGGCGGCGATATTGGCGACTCCACCGAAATGTCGGTGACCGTTACCGCCCTCGGCTACACGGACCGCGCCGTGCTACGCTCCGGCGCGCGCCCCGGCGACACTATCGCCCTGGCGGGGCGTACCGCCTGGTCCGATGCCGGTCTGCGCCTGCTACTCAACCCGCTCTCTCTGCCCGCCACGGCACTGTTGCGTGCCATCGCCGCAGGCCAGGAAGTCGAAGCGGCGCTGGATGCGGTGGGACAGGCGTGGGCTCAGAAGCAGATTGAAAAGCAGGGCGAGGGATCGGCTGTTGCTCTTCCCGAGGGGCTCATCGAGCTTGCCCGCACCCTCACCCCCGAAGACGCCGCGCACATGATTGCGGTCTGCGAGCGCGCCGTCGCATCGCAGCACCACCCGGTCAGCCCCATCCCCGCCGGTGAGGTGGCGCGCCAGCATCAGGCAAGCTCCATGCTGGATCTTTCTGACGGACTCGTAAAGGACGCCGGGCGAGTTGCCGCCGCCTCCGGGGTGCAGATGCGCCTCGACCGTGCCGCCGTGGATGCGTTCGCCGAGCCGCTGCTACCGTTGGCGCGCCTGCTGTTGGCGATTGGTGAGCGCAACGAGGCGGGGGAGAGCCCCGCATCCCTGGCGCGCACCTTCGTGCTGGTCGGTGGAGAAGACCACGGCCTGCTGGCGACCTTCCCCGGTGAGGTGCCCGAAGAGTTCGTGCCCCTGGGCACCTGCGTTGCGGACGCCCCGGAGCGCGGTCTGAGCGCCGAGCTCTACGGTGCCGAACGCCGCCACAATGCGGTGACCGGCGCGGCGGTCGTCATGGACGGCCGCTCCCTGGACGGCATGGGCTGGGAACACTACGGGGCTTCTGCGTAGGAGCTTCTGCGTAGGAGCTCCACCGAGTGTCGCGAGGTGCGTGCGGCTTGTAAGTTTAGTCCGTGCTTTCATCCTCCGTGCTTTCATCCCGCAGGATAGACGACGGGCAATACCGTACATTTAACCGAAATTGCCTAGAATAGAAGTACGAAATAGGCTGGATCCCGCCCGTGCCGCGGGCGCTGAGAAATCAGTCGGGAACTAACCGGGAAATCAGTCGGGAACTAGCCACAAACTCAGCCGAGAACCACGCGAAACTGACGAAACCGACGAGGAGGGTAGCGTGAACGCAGAACAGAACCAGCGCACCGAAGAACGCGAGATTTACCGCCGCGCCTGCGTGCGCGCCTACCGCTTCGGCGTAGCGTGGTCCACCGCCGCCCGCACCACCATCGAACGCTACCGCGAGGCGCTCAACGAGCTCAACGGGTTCCCTGTGCCCGATAAGGACACCGGCTCCAATATCGCCCACACCCTGCTGACCCTGACCGAAGAGTTTGAGCGGGGCATGGAACAGGTTCTGCCCAGTGAGGCTCTGCCCCGTAAGGTTCTGCCCAGCGAGGTTCTTCCCGCCGGCAAAAATCCTGGCGGGGAGGGCGCGTGCGTGCCCGAGGCGGCGGGCACCTCCGAAGAGGAAACCCTCGCCCACCTGTGGGTTCAGCTCGGTGATATTTACGAGCACGCGATTATGCGCGCATCCCGCGTGGCGCGCGGCAACTCCGGTACTCTGCTCTGCGCTTGGGCGCTGGAGGCGGTGCGTAGCTACTGGTTCCTGCCCGGAAACCTCGCTCGGGAGCTCGGCGACGCAGGCGATGAGCTGCCGCTCGTGCGCACCCTGGAAACAGACTACGAGCGTGTGCTGGCTGGCGGTTCCCTGCCGAAGCACCGCGAAGTGAAGCTGGAGTACGCCCACGCGGAGGCGCGCGCGATGGCGTTCGCGGCTGAGCGTATTCGCGCCAGTGTGGGGGAGCAGATGGTGCCCTCCACGATGCTGTCGGTTATGGTGGAGCTCGCCCGCCTGGACGCACACTATGAAGCATCGCAGGACGCAGAAGCTGCTGACGAGGTGCTGAAAGAGCGTCGACGTGCGCTGATGCGTGCCGCTCTGGAACGTACCGCGCAGTTCCCGCCCTCGCCCGAGCTTGCCGGTTTCGTGGACGCCGGCGCGCTCGGCTTCTACCTTGCCGTGGTGCACTCCAACCCGCGTTGGGAAGGCGCGACCCTGAACGAGGCGCAGGTGGAGTCCATGCTGCGTGCGCCCTCTGCCGGTGTGACTTCTGTAGCTGGTTCTGCGGCACGAGTGGGTTCTGAACAGGCGGACGCTGAACCTGCCGAGCACGCAGAAAGTGAGGGGCAGAGCGGCTGGGAGCTTATGGGTACGCTGACCTGTGAGCCCCTCGCCCTGGCGCAGTTGCGCCCGGAGCTTGAAGCCATGGGCGACAGCCTGCTCATTACGCCCCTGGACATGGCGGCTGGACTCTGGGCGCTGCACGTGCACGTGCCCGACATCGACCCCGCCCGCGAGCTGATTATGGGCTACGGTCAGTGGTCGGATGAGCGTATTTCCTCCCTGGCGGATGGTCGTCACGCCGACCACGCGTGCGGCGCGGAGGGCGGCGCATGAGCCCCGCCCGACGTTCCGTAAATCCACAACAGGAAGCCCTGGACTTGGGGCTTCCTGAGCCTGCTCCCGCCAAAACTAAGCCGACAAATACTAAACCCGCGAAGGTTGAGGTAGCGCAGGGTGAGCCCGTAGATTCTGAGCCCGTAGATTCTGAGCCCGTAGATTCAACGGTTGTGGAGCCTGCCCGTGCCGGTTCTGCGACCCGTGCTGATTCTACGACCCGAGCCCAGCCGCGGAAAAAGGATGCGCCGCTACTGAGCGATGAACAGCTCCGCACCACCGCCGAGCTGACCGTGCGCGATCTTGCCGCCTACGCCCGAGGTGAGGTAAGCCGTGCCGAGCTGAGCGAACGCGCGGCACAGCGCGCCAGCGCCCCCTACCGTAAGGCGCTCAAAACGCTCAAGCATTCGCTGGGTCCCGCCGCGCACACCATGACCGACGACGCTATCTACGAGCTGGTCGATATCGCGTTGGCGGCGCGGCAGGCAACGCAACCGGATTTAAAACAGCCGGAAGTACATCAGCCGGGGGAACCTGCCCGGAAAGCACCCGCTCAGAAGAAGCCGGTTCAGAAGAAGCCAGCTCAGAAGGAACTAACTCAGAACGAACCGAGCCCGCAGGAGAGCGAAATTGCCGCGCGGGCTACTTCGGTGCGCCCGCAAAAGGTAACGAAGGCAAGCGAAGAGGGCAAGCAGAAGAGCGCGCCGAAGAAGATCGAGCCCGAGGCAGAAGCTGAAAAGCCTGCACCCAAAAAGCCTGTACTCAAAAAGTCTGCACCTAAAAAGGTTGTAGCGAAGAAGGCAACTCCTGCAAAGAAAATCCCAGCCCAGAAAGCTTCCGCAAAGAAGGTAACTACTGCGAAGGTCGCGGCTGAGAAGCCCGCATCAGCCGCCGCGGAGGCTAAGAGCCGTGCCCTGGCGCGCTACGCCTCCGAAGACCGCATCGAAAACGCGCCGCTCAAAAAGTACCTGCCCGCGCCCAGCGCCAAGGCAATCTCCACGCACCTGGGCCTGCACACCGTCGGGGAGATGCTCGAATACTTCCCGCGCAAGTACCTGCCGCGCGGTGAGCTCAGCTCCTTCGCCGAACTCGTTGAGGGCCAGGACGTCACCATCATTGCCCGCGTGGTGCACGTGAGCACCCGAACCATGGCGGCACGCCGCGGCAAAATCACGGAAGTGACCATCACCGACCGGCTTTCCGACGCCACCGGGCAGGACGCACCCGCAGGTTTTGGTGCCACTGGTTTTGGGGCTGGCGGCCCTGTATCCGTCGTACCCGGACGCGCTAACCGCCCCGGCGCATCCAGCGTATCCGGTGCATCCAGAGTATCCGGCGTGCCCGCGCAGAACTGGCAGGCGACCGGGATGCACAACCCGCGCATTAACGCGCTCGCTAACTCCAGGCAGAGCCCAGTTGCCCAGATTCCCGCAGCTCAGAACCCAGCTGCCCAGAATCCCAGTGCACAGGGCAGGGGAGCACAGCCCGCCTCCTACAGCGGCTACGCAGATAGCTACGGCCAGGATGATTTCGCGCAGGGAGGCCTCTTTGGCGTGCCCGCGCCCAGCATGACGAACCCCGGCGCGGGCGTGTTCATTGGCTCGCAGATGAAGCTTTCCTTCTTCAACGCCTGGACCGCCGCCCGCGAAATCCGCGAGGGCGAAACCATGATGTTCTCCGGCAGGGTCGGCATCTACCGCGGCGAATACACCCTCACCAACCCGCACTACGCCCTGCTCTCGAAGGACGCCTCCGGCGCGGACGTTACCGACGCCGCCACCGCCCCCGTGCCCGTCTACCGTGCCCCCGTGAAGCTGCCCACCGACCGCATTAGCGGCTACATGGCGCAGCTGCTCGAAAAGGTGCCGCTCAAAGAACTTGAAGACCCGGTACCCTACACGATTCGTTGCGCCCGCAAGGTGCCGTCCCTAGAGTGGACGTACCGCGCCCTGCACACCCCCGACTCGGAGGACACCTGGCGTGCCGCGCAGGCGCAGATGCGTTACCGTGAGGCGTTCGTGCTGCAGAGCGCGCTCGCCCGCCTGCATTCGGCGCGTGCCGCGCACCTGACCCAGCCGCGCCCCGCCGTGGAGGGTGGACTCGCCGATCAGCTGCTTCAGGTTCTGCCCTACGAGCTAACCGAGGGGCAGCAGAAGGTGGGCGCTGAGATTGCCGCCGATCTGTCGAGTGAATCGCCCATGAACCGCCTGCTACAGGGTGATGTGGGTTCCGGTAAGACCGTGGTGGCTCTGCGCGCCATGCTGCAGGTGGCCGATGCGGGCGGCCAGTCCGCGATGCTCGCCCCGACCGAGGTGCTTGCCGAGCAGCATTTGCGTTCGGTGCTGGACATCCTGGGGGATATGGCGGCGCCCGAAGACTCTGACGATTCAGCCGCCGGTTCTGCCGAGGAAACTCCCTCGAGGAGCGGGGATGAACCCCGCCGTGTGCGCGTGCGCCTGCTGACCGCCTCCATGGGTACCCGCGCCAAGCGCAAGGTTCTGCAGGAGCTCGCCGACGGCACCGCCCAGATTGTGATTGGCACCCACGCCCTGCTCTCCGATGAGGTGAGCTTCCACGATTTGGGTCTGGTCGTCGTGGACGAGCAGCACCGCTTCGGCGTGGAACAGCGCGACGGCCTGCGCGGCACCGACGGCGTTCTGCCGCACCGCCTGGTCATGACCGCAACGCCCATTCCGCGTACCGTCGCCATGACCGTGTTCGGTGACCTGGACGTGTCCGTGCTCGACACCCTGCCCGCCGGTCGCCAGAAAATCTCAACGCACGTGGTACCCCTTGCCGAGAAGCCCGCCTGGGCGTCCCGGCTGTGGAGGCGCGCCCGCGAAGAAATCGATGCGGGCCACCAGGTGTATGTTGTCGTACCCAAAATCGGGGAGGATGGCGACGGCATGGAGGAGGGCGCCGCGTTTTTTGGCGCATCCAGCCTGAACGGTGCTGGAACTGGCGCGGGCGCGGGCAACTCTGCCCAGGGCTATTTCGGTCAGGGCGGTAGCACGAGTAGCGATGGCAAGGTTCAGCTGACCTCGGTCGCCTCAATGTACTCTTACCTGAGTGCTGAGGACGCCCTCGTCGGCGTGCGTATCGGCACCCTGCACGGCCGCATGGACCCGGCGGAGAAGACCGCCGTCATGACCGCTTTCGAGCGCGGAGAAATTGACCTGCTCATCAGCACCACCGTCATTGAGGTGGGCGTGAACGTCCCGAACGCCACGCTCATGATCATCATGGATGCCGACCGCTTCGGCATCTCGGGCCTGCACCAGCTGCGCGGTCGTGTGGGCCGCGGCGGCTACGCGGGCACCTGCCTGCTGGTTACCCGCCAGGAGGAGGGCGGCGTGTCCCGCGAGCGCCTGGATGCGGTTGCCTCCACCACGGACGGCTTTGAGCTTTCCCGCATCGACCTGGCTCAGCGCCGTGAGGGTGATATTCTGGGTGCTGCACAATCGGGCTCGAAGAGCACCCTGCGGTTCTTGCGGGCGCTCGCCGATGCCGACATTATTGAGCGTGCCCGCGAGGATGCCCGCTCGGTGGTGGAGAAGGACCCGACGCTGGCTAAGCATCCGTCTTTGGCGCGTACGATTGACCGTGCTCTGGACGCTGACCGTGAGGCGTTCCTCGGCAGGGGATAAGCGCCCAACGGGGCAGAACGCTCTGCCCGCTCCGCCCATCAACCAGCCTTGCCCACCACTCGCTGAAACCGTGACGTCAACACACCGCACTAGTTAAGAGGAGAGACCTATGAGCCGTATTATTTCCGGTGCCGCCGGAGGCGTTCGCCTTGCCTCGGTTCCGGGGGATAATACTCGCCCCACCACCGACCGGGTGAAGGAATCCCTCTTCTCCAAGCTGGAGAGCTACGACATTATTCGTGGCGCCCGCGTGCTGGACGCCTTTGGCGGCTCGGGCGCGCTGGGCTGCGAGGCGCTCTCTCGCGGTGCAGCCTCCGTGACGCTGCTGGATACCTACCCGAAGGCTGTTGCGGTGATCCGCAAGAACGTTGCCGCGGTGGAGAAGGCAATGAGCCGCACCGGTTCTTCTGGCGCTACCGGTTCTGCGGCGCGCGTGCAGCAGTCTCAGGCGCTGACCTACGTGAAGTCCGCCTCCGGTCCGTGGGATCTGGTGTTTGTTGACCCGCCCTACGCCATGCCGAACGAGCAGGTCAGCGAGCTGCTGGAGGCGCTCACCCCCAAGCTTGCCGAGGGTGCCGTGGTCGTGGTGGAGCGTTCTTCGCGCGATGCGGAGCCGGTGTGGGGCGAGGGCCTGTACTGTTTTTCGACCCGTCAGCACGGCGAGACGGTTCTCTACTATGTGGAGCCTGACGAGGTTGAGGAACAGGCGGGCGACGAGTTCGGCAACGAATCTGGCGAGGACGCAGAAGAGCTCGCTGCCTAAGATTGCTACCTCAGCCTGCGCTCGCCCGCATGCCACTAATCCGCATCCTAAATTCGCCCGCATCTACTCATTCCAACGTCTGATATTTATTTCGTGAAGGGACCGCCATGATTGCCCTCTGCCCCGGATCTTTTGACCCCGTGCACCACGGCCACCTGGAAATCATTGCCCGCGCCGCTCAGCTCTTTGACGAGGTGATCGTGGGCGTGGCGCACAATAGCTCCAAGAAGTACCGTTTCTCCCTGGAGGAGCGTGTGCAGCTGGTGCGTGAGTCTCTGCAGGAGCTCGGCATTGAGGGTGTGAGCGTGGAACCGATTCCGCCGGGCGTGCTGCTTGCCGAGTACGCGGCGGAGCGTGGTGCGAAGGTGCTGGTGAAGGGTCTGCGTTCGGCGACGGACTACAGTTATGAGGCTCCGATGGCGAGCATGAACCGCCACCTGGCGCAGGTTGAGACGGTGTTCTTGGCGGGTGAGGATCGCTACGGTGCGGTGTCGTCCACGATTATTCGTGAGGTGGCGTCGCTGGGTGGTGACGTGACTCCCTTCGTGCCGGAGGCGGTCGCCCGCGCCCTGAAGAGTGCCTAGGAAAACGCCTCATCAACCCAGGCGCACACCACCTTGTGCGCACCCATCCGACACGCCCGACATGCCCACGGCACAGCAAGCTGTGCCGCCGACCGGGCACTTAAGTCCCCCAGTAGTAGCCCCGACCGTCCGATTAAAAGCCGCGCGGCGCCTCCTTAAGGGGATATTTAAGAGGTGAGCGCCACTTAAAGAGATTTAAAAGGCGCTTAATCTTGATTAACGGTGCGAATGACCCCTAAAATGGGACTTTGGTTTATACATTTCGTAAGGAGAAACGCCATTTCACGTGCAGACGCATCGCCGCTGGTGGTATCGGTTACTAACCTGATTCACCGCCCCGGCACCATGGAAACTCTCACTGAGGTTCTGCCCGCACCGGCAGACCTGGGTAACACGCTCATCGGCGTGGAAGAGGGTTCGGATATTGACCTCGATATTCGTATGGAGTCTGTTGTTGATGGTATCCTAGTTACCGGCTCCGTCGTTGTGGATGTACACGGCGAGTGTAGCCTCTGCTTGGATCCGATTGATTACGAGATGTCGGCCAATATTCAAGAGCTTTTCGTCTTTGAGAAGGCCCCGGCTGGCGGCCCCGAAGACGAAGTAGATGAGCAGTACGCCGTTGAGGATGATTCCATCGACCTTGAACCGGCTCTGCGGGACGCAGTAATCCTTCAACTGCCGTTCCAGCCTGTTTGTAGGGACACCTGCCAGGGTCTGTGCGCCGATTGCGGTGCGCGCCTGGAGGATGACCCCGGGCATCATCACGAGGTGTTGGATCCGCGCTGGTCGGCCCTACAGGGCCTGCTCGGTGCAGATACCGAAAACTAAATTGTTGTTACTAGAGATTGTGAGATAGCTGTGGCTGTTCCCAAGCGCAAGATGTCCCGCGCTAACACCCGCGCACGCCGTTCCCAGTGGAAGGCATCCGTGCCCCAGCTGGTTAAGACCGTTGAAAACGGTCGCGTGACCTACAGCCTGCCCCACCAGGCAAAGGTTGTAACCGACGCTGCAGGCAACGCCCTGTTCCTGGAGTACAAGGGCCGTAAGGTTGCAGACGCCTAAGAAGCGGTGAATCCTTATGACTGAATTTCCTAGTGTTGATACTAGGGAGTTGCGTAAACGTCTCGGAGTCGATATCGACGCCGAGACGTTTTTGCTATCCCTAACCCACCGCTCCTACGCCTTCGAGAACCCCGGAGTGGAGCATAATGAGCGCCTGGAGTTCCTGGGCGATTCGGTGCTTTCCCTGGCGATCGCTGAAGAAGTGTACCGACGCTACCCCGACCTGCCCGAGGGTGAGCTCGTGAAGCTGCACCACGTGGTGGTGTCGACGGTGGCGTTGGCGAAGGTGGCACGCGACCTGGACCTGGGCAAGTACATCCTGCTCGGTAAGGGCGAGATTCACACCGGCGGCGCCGATAAGGACTCAATCCTTGCCGACACCATGGAAGCGATTTTTGGCCTGACCTACCTGGAGTGCGGTCGCGAGGCGGCTCGCGACCTGGTGCTGCGCCTGATTGCGCCGCTGCTCGACGATGAGAAGGTCCTGAACTCTGGACGCGACTGGAAGACTGAGCTACTGAACCTTGCCACCGCCCGCGGCTGGGGAGATGTGCGCTACGAGGTCACCGGCGAGGGCCCCGACCACGCGCGCGTGTACACTGCGGTCGCTATTGTGGCGAACCAGCAGGCCGGTACCGGTGTGGGTCCGAGCAAGAAGGAGGCGGAGCGTCTTGCCGCTGAGCAGGCGTACCGCGTTCTGGTTTAGGCTCATTCAAGCATCCTGCAGGTTTGTTAGCTCTGCGGTCTCTTGATTCTGCAGCCCCGCTGATTGGAGGGAACCATGCCCGAACTGCCCGAGGTGGAAACCGTTCGCGCAGGTCTAGCCGACCATTCGTTGGGTCGGCCCGTGCAGGCGGTGCGCGTGGTCGATGCCCGTTCGCTACGTAGACACCTGCCCGGTCCCGCCCACTTTGAGGCGGCACTCACCGGAAGGGCGCTGCGCGGCGCCTACCGCCGCGGCAAGTATCTGTGGCTGACCCTGAGCGAGGCGGACGGCACGCTTGCCGACGAGGCGCTCGTGGTGCATCTGGGCATGAGCGGTCAGCTGCTCGTCCGCGATGAGCCGGGCAGCGAATCTGGCAATGAATTGGATGGTGACTCGGGTAATGATGCGGAGGCTCGCGCGGCCTTTGATGAGCAGCCGCGGCACCTGCGCGTGGCGCTCGAGCTAGGACCGGTGGGAGCTACCAGCGTTGCGGGAGCCACCGGTGGCGCGGCGAGCGCCAACCGGGCAAACACCGGGCAGCGGTTGCTCTTCGTGGATCAGCGCATCTTCGGCGGCATGTTCCTCAGCCCGCTGGTATCGGACGCACCCGCAGCGGTTGCAGCGAATAAAGCAGCGCCCGATGAAATGGGGCAGAGCGAAGTACCCGAACGTTTTCTGGTCCCCGAGGCGGTCAAGCACATTGCCCGCGACCCGCTGGACGAATTCTTCGACCCCGCGGCGGTGCGCCGAAAGTTCCTGCGCACCTCCAGCGGCATTAAGAAGGTGCTGCTGGACCAGTCGGTCATCTCCGGCGTGGGCAATATCTACGCCGACGAGGCGCTGTGGCGTGCGCGGCTGCACTACGCGAAGCCCGCACGCACCCTCAGCGCCGCCCAAACCCGCGAACTGCTGGAGGCGGTCACGCAGGTGCTGCGCGAGTCCCTGGCGGCGGGCGGCACAAGCTTCGACGCCCTGTACGTGAACGTGCTGGGCGAGTCGGGCTACTTTGAGCGCTCGCTGAACGCCTACGGTCGGGCCGGGGAGCCTTGCCACCGTTGCGCGGAGGCGGGCCGCACAACCCTGATGGTGCGCGAACCGTTCCAGAACCGTTCGTCCTACCGTTGCCCGCACTGCCAGCGGGCGCCGCGTTCTCGCTAGGTAAAGGCTTACGACAGGCACAAGCTCACGCTAGATATGCGAATGACGGCGTAGCTACGTTCCTCCCATACGGGGGATGTAGCTACGCCGTCATTCGTTTAAACCTTGTTTAGGAAAGGGCGGGGGAGCCAACCCGAAAGCCACCCCGAAAAGAAGCACCTAGCGGCTGTACCTGTCCCCGTAGAACAAGCCCAGACGCTCGTAGCCTTCCTCAATCGACACGGCGGGCTCCCACTGCAGAAGCTCACGGGTGCGGCGCTGATCAAACCAGTGCGCGGTCGACAGCTGCTCGGCGAGGAACTCCGTCATCGGCGGCTCATCACCGGCAGTCACGTTCTTTGGCAGACGCTCCCAGACGCGCTCAATGACCTTACCCGCCAGAGCCGCAACCTTCGCCGGAACCGAGAAACGCGGGGCGGGAACGCCCACCGCCTCACAGAAACCACCGAGTAGCTCAGCGATAGTGCGCGGCTGACCGTTCGTCACCACCAGCGCCCGGCCCGCAAAAGCGTCGAGGCGCTGATAGCCGCGTACCACGGCATCCGCGGCGTTATCAATGTAGAGCGTGTCAATCAGGCCCGTACCGCCAGAGAGCAGCGGCAGACGGCCCGCGGCGGAACGCTCCAGAATACGCTCGACCAGCTGAGTATCGCCCGGACCCCACATCAGGTGAGGACGCAACGCACCCACGCGCAAAACCCCGCCACCGGGCAGGGCAGTGCCGTTCGCCTCCAGGGCAAGAAGCTCAGCGGCAGCCTTCGAACGCGCATAGTTACCGCGCGCATGCTCCGGGGACGCCACGCCGGCACCGTCACCCACAATCGCCGCACCGGCATGAGCCACCGACGGCGAGGAAATGTACAGGAACGAACCCACCGAATGGTTCAGTGCCGCCTGCAGCAGGGTGCGGGTGCCCTCAATGTTGATGCGCTTATAATCAGCCCACTCGCCGCTGACCGAAACCTTCGCCGCGGCATGCACCACGCCGTTCACGCCGGTCATCGCCAGAGCCACCGCCTGCGCGTTCGTAATATCGCCGCGCACCTGCTCAAAACGCGGGCGAATCGAATCGGGCAGAAGCGCCGCAATACCCGAATCGCCACGCTGAAAAACGCGCACATCGTAGCCGGCACGCAGCAACGCCAGCACGCTCTCACGACCCAGCAAGCCGCTCGCACCGGTAAAGAGGATGCGCTCGCCAATACGCGGCGCGAAATCGGGCTCCTCAACCGGGCGCAACGAACGCGGGGCGGGGTCGGCGTAGCGTGCCGCCAACGGCTGCGCCGGCTTGCGGAACCGAGCCGTCGGGGAAGTCACCGCATGCGAAGTCGACAGGCGGTGACCAGACGGGCGGGGCGCAGACAGGCGGGATGCGGGCTCGTGGGAAGAGGACTCACGCGAAGAATGAGGGGACATCATACTCCTTAGACTTAGAGATCCGGCAGGCGCTTACGCCCCCGCAAGGACCTTCGACGCCCACTCACCCAGGGCGGGGCGGTCAATCTTCGAATTATGGCGAATATCGGTCGGATGCTCGTGCACCACCAGCACCGCGGCAAGTTCCACGCCGGTATCCTCGGCAACCTTCTGACGCACCAGCTGCGACAGCTCGAAGGGAGCCACGCCCTCCGCAATGGGGAAGCGGCGAGCGCCGGGCACGCGATCGAGCAGGGCACGCTTGAGACCCGATGCTGACTGGCGCGCCTCCAGAGCGGCAGTATTTGCGGACGCCTCAATGACCAGCACCGGGGCGGCAGTACCTGCAGGACCCACAGCGACCAGGGCGGCGCGGCGCACCTCGGGCAGGGACTCTGCGGATTGCTCAGCCGCAACCGGGGTCAGTACACCCTGCGAAGTCAGCAGCACGTGCGCGAGGCGACCCTCAACCCACAGGCGACCCGAAGCGTCCAGATGACCGACATCACCGGTGTGATGCCAACCCGGAGTGCTAATGGACTGCTCCTCGGTCACCCACAGGGTGTCGTAGCGGTCCTTCACATGCGGCGCCGACACCAGAATCTCACCGGTCACACCCGGCTCATGGGTCAGCTCATCCGCCACTGAACCGTCCTGCAGCAGCGGCGCAATGGCAACCGCCGCACCGTACACCGCAAAACCAACGCACACGCCGTCACGGGCGAACGGGTCGAGCACCTCACCGGCGGCGTTCGGGGTGCCCTCAGCAATCGCCTGGCGAATCATCTCGAAAGATACATCGGTCACCGGCAGACCCTCGGTCATGCCGTACGGGGTGTGCAGGGAGGCGTTCGGCACCAGGGCGGAGAGCGCCTCCAACAGGGGCACAGGAATCGGCGCGCCAGCGCTCAGAACCGTCTGAACCTTAGCCAACGCCGCACGCTGCTCAGCGTTCAGCTCATCGGCGGTTGCCACCACATTCACCAGGGCGGCGGGGGAAGCAAACACGACCGACGCATCAATAGCCGCCGCAGCCGACGCCAATGCCGAAGCCGTCAGAGTCTTCGGGCGGGTCACATCCATCGTCGGGGTCACGCTGGTAGCACCCAGCGCCGGGCCCAACAGCGCAAACGGCGCGAAGCCAGCCACCAGGCCGCTACCGGGTGCAAAACCGTACGTATTCGCAATGGCGTCGCGCATACCCGCCAGCTGACGCTGCGTGTACACCACACCCTTAGCCGGGCCGGTCGAACCGGAGGTGTACAGCACCGCCGCATCAGCATCCGGCACGGGGGAGGGGAACTCCACCACGGTCGGGGTGGGCACCGGCGCACCCGGAGTACCGTCAGCGGAGGGCGCGGTAAACACCGAACCGGCAACGCCCAACAGCTTCTCCTGCACCGAACCCAGCGGCTCCACAGAAATACGCACACCCGGCCACAGCAGGGTACGGGCGGCACTGAGCGCGGCGGGAATACCCACCAGGAAGCTCGGGTTAGCGCCCTTCAACGCGCGAGTCAGACCCGGAATACCCAGACCGGTATCAGCCACCACAATGACAGCGCCCAGCTTCATGCAGGCGTAAATCAGGGTGGTCAGGCGGGCACCCGGAGGCACCATCAGATTCACGCGATCGCCCGCCTGCACACCCAGGGCGTGCAGGCGGGTTGCGGCGGCGTTGACCTGCTGGTTCAGCTCAGCCCAGGTCAGGGTCACAGAAACGGAGGTGCCGTCGCCCTTGGGGTCCATGTCCACCACGGCGGTGGAGGCGTCATTGGCGCGTTCGGTGAGGGCCGCGAGCATGGGGCGGAACGCCGCGGGAACAGCGCCCTCAGCACCCTCAGCGGCGGTGCCCTCAGCAGTAGCGCCCTCGCCGGTCGTCAGACCGTGGCGGCGTGCGCGAGCGGCACGATGCTCCGCCTCAACGTTGTGCGGGGGCACCAGAGCGCCATCCTCCCTTGTGCCGAAAGTCTGCGCAAGCCACGAAATCATGGGGGAGGCAATATCGTAATCCTCAATGACCAGGTGCGAGGCCTTCTCGTAGCGGTGCACCTTCGCCTGCGGCATGCGCTCCATCAGGTCGAACAGGTAGCGGCGCTGGAACACCGGGTCCTTCGTGCCCCACTGGAAGAACGCGGGCACGTCCAGGTCACGGATCTGCTCGGCAATACGCTGCATCGGCGTATAGGAAGGAATATCGGTGCCGGTCGGAATATCGCCCACAAAATTACGTACACCCTCACGCCACGCTGAATGAGCGTACGGCGCACGGTAGGTGCGGTAAATCGCCTCGTTCAGCGGGCTCGGGTACAGGCGCTTAGGCTGCTTGCCCACCGGCTGCGGCAGGGCACCATCAAGCGCGCCGGCACCGGCAGAACCCGGCGCGGGCAGGCGGCCCTCATTCTGAGCCAAACCCAAGGTCACATCAATAAACGCGGTCGAATCGTGAGTACCCCACTCGTGCACACCCAACGCCAGGCGCAGGGCGGCAGGGATATTCTCAATGCCGTCATGGTAGACCGCGGTGTTCGTCAGCATCACGCCCGAAAGAATCTCACGATGCTCCAGCGCCCAACCAAAGGACACCAGCCCACCCCAGTCATGGGCGAGAGTCACGAGCGGCTTATCGGTCTCATCCAGACCGAGCGCCTTCGTGAAATCACCCAGGTCAGCGATACGGTCGGTCAGGGTGCGGCGCTCACCCTCCAAATCCAGGTGGGTGCGCTCCGAATAACCCATATCAATCTGATCAACCGCAACCACACGCCACGGGGCGCGCTCATTCACGCCCGCATCCAGCACGGTACGCCACAGGTACGACCAGGTCGGGTTACCGTGCACGCACAGGATCGTGCCAATCGGCTCCAAACCCTGCTCGACCAGCACCGGAAGGTTATCCAGGTAGTGCCAGCGGCGCGCGCCAGCCTGCTGCGCCCGCTGCTCAATGGGGGCGGTGGTGGGCACCTCCAGAAGGTGGGAGTAGCGCGGGTTCACGCCCGCCCATTCCTCCGGGTTATACGGGGGCTGAGCCTTAGGGAAGTTCAGATGGCGCATGCTGGGGGAATCCTTCCGGATCGAATCGGTGAATGTCTACCGCACAAAGGTTATAGGTTGCCGGTTAAGGGCTGCTGGCTAACGGGTTACCACTGAATCTCAAGCAGGGCAGTGTTCAGGCCAGAACCCACACCCATGCACAGAATACGGTCGCCCTTCGTGTAGGTCGGCGCGCACTCGGCGAGAGTCATCGGCAGAGCCGCCGCAGCCACATTGCCCCACTTCGGGAAGGTCAAAGGGATGCGCTCACGCTCAATACCGACCGCCTCAATAATGGCGTTCGTGTGGGCGTTAGAAATCTGATGGGTCACGTAGGAGGTCATGTCGTTCCACTCCCAGCCGTCCTGATGCGCCTGCTCCCAGGCCTGCGCCACCAGCTCCAGGCCGTGCTTGAGCAGGCCCTCGGCGTCAGTGTTCATGCCCTGATCCGCCTCGCCACCAATGCACAGGTTACGGTGCTCAGTGCCCGCGCGGGACACCGAACCGACGATGCGGTGACCCTCCGGGTGGCGGTCAGCACGGCCAATCACAGCCGCCGCCGCGCCCGAACCGAGGGTCAGGGTCGCAAACTGAGCCAGCACATCCTCGCGGGTCGAATCGGGGTTGTTCAGGATGCGCACCGCGGTACGGTGCCACGGGGAGGGGTCCTCGCCAGCGACAATCAGAGCGTAGTCGATAGCGCCCGCATCAATCATGGTGGAGGCGACAGTCATCGCGTTCACAAAGCCCAGGCAGGCGTTCGTAATATCGAAGTTCAGGGCGTGACGCGGCAGGTCCAGACGGTCGTGCACACCCACCGAAACGGCGGGCTCAAAGTTATCGCGAGTCACCGAAGCGTTAATCAGCAGGCCAATCTGGGAGCGGTCAATACCCGCCTGCTCGATAGCCTTCTCGGCTGCGGCAACAACGCCGTCCTCGAAGGTCTGGCCCTCAGCCCAACCGCGGCGAGTGCTAATACCGGCAAGACGCTCCAGCAGGCCCTTCGGCATGCGCAGACGCTTGTAGGTTTGGGCCAGCTGCTCATCGAAGTAGTCGCTCGTGACGACCTCCGGAGGCAGCTCATGGGTAATAGACAGCAGAGCTGCGTTAGCGTGGCGAATGTCAGAGTTTGTGCCGACCTTATCGGCGGATGCATTCATCAATGGTGTGGCCCTTGTAAATAGAAGTCAGTGGGATACAAAGACGGCGGGGATGCGCACAGCGGCCCCGCAGAATTCGTGATGCTCATTCCAATCTACCGCACCGACCGGGCGAACCCGTATCCGTAGACCCAATATGAACGCGCCCGTTCACCCCGCGCGTAAGATGATGCAGAATGAGGAACTTTGAACCCCCTTCACCCCGTGCACGTTCACGCCGCCCGCCCGCCGCACCGCGTACACTAGAGGGATGCCGCCACGCACCACAGAACGTGCCCGGCACACACCAGTTCTTCTGCAGAAAGGCCCCTTGTGCACCTGATGTCGCTGACCCTGCGCGGGTTCAAGTCTTTCGCCTCCGCAACCACTTTTGAGTTCACCCCCGGCATTAACGCGGTGGTCGGCCCCAACGGCTCCGGCAAGTCCAACGTGCTGGATGCGCTCGCCTGGGTCATGGGTAAGCAGGGCGCTAAGAGCCTGCGCGGCGGCAGCATGAAGGACGTTATCTTCGCGGGCTCCGGTGAGGCTGGTTCGGGCGACGGCGCCCAGCGTGCACCCCTGGGCCGCGCCAAAGTCACCCTGACTTTCGATAATTCTGATGGCACCCTCAGCATTCCCGCTGATCGGGTGCAGATTTCGCGCACCATGTTCCGCTCCGGCGGCAGCGAGTACGAGATTAACGGCTCCCCGGCGCGCCTTGCCGACATTCAGGACCTGCTCTCGGAGGCGGGTCTGGGTCAGCAGATGCACGTGCTCGTCGGCCAGGGTCAGCTGGATGCGGTCCTGCACGCCACCGCGCAGCAGCGCCGCGACATGATCGAGCAGGCGGCGGGCGTGGTCAAGTACCGCCGCCGCCAGGAGAAGACCAGCCGCAAGCTGGAGTCTGTGGCATCGAACGTTACCCGCCTGAGCGACCTGGTTGCCGAGCTGGATTCGCAGTTGCAGCCGCTGAGCGAGCAGGCAGAATCCGCCGCGACCGCGCGCCAGCTGCAGGCGCGCATCCGCCAGCTGGAGGCGGTGCTTTTGACCCGTCAGCTGGGTATTCTGCAGGCTGAGCAGACGCAGGCTCTCGCCTCCGAGGCGGAAGGTACCCGCCGCGCCGAAGCCCTGAAAGAACAGCTGGAGGCGGCGCGTGCCGCATCCGCGAAGCATCAGCAGGAGCAGAACCGCCTGAACGCCGAGGTCACCGCCTGTCAGAAGGCCGTGTCGACCCTGCGCGAGTCCGCCGCGCGCGTGCGCACCGTGCAGTCCATCGCCGCCGAGCGCGTGCGCACCTACCGCGTGGAACTGACCGAGGCAACCGCCGCCGCCCGCGCCGGATACGAACGCGCCCTGGAACTGCTGGAGGAGCGCCGCGAAGAGGCAGAGCGCGCGGTGGAAAGCTACGCCAGCTTTGAGGAACGCTACGATGCGGCGCTGAAGAACGTTGAGAAGGCAGCGTCCGAGGTGGCGCAGACTGAGCGCGCCTCGGGTGAGGCGGCGCAGTCTCGTGCCCGCGCGCAGGCTCAGCTGGATGCCGCCCGCGCCGCTGTGGTGGAGGCGACCCGCGCCTACGCGGCGGCGGCTGAGCGTGCCGCAACCCTGCGTGAGGCGCTGGGTCAGAGCCTGGGCGAAGCACCCGCCGAACTGGACACTGAATCTGCAGAGGCGGTGTTCGACCCCGAGACCGGCGAGCTCATGGATTCTTCGAGCGAGGGCACGAGCCTGCTGCGCGTGCTGGATGCCGTGCAGATTGACCCCGAGTATGCGCGTGCGGCTTCTGCGGCGCTGACCTCGCTGGCGACCGCGGCGTTGAGCGCGCCGGTTGAGGGCGCCGAGGTGTCGCAGCTGCGCGGTGATAAGGGGGACGAAAGCAACGAATCTGCCGCGACGGAACTTTTAACAGAACTGCCCGAAACCACCCTGCCCGAATCCTGCGCCACCGAGCTGCACGAGCTGGGTATCCGTCCCGCAACCGAGATGATTGAACCGCTCAACGAGGACGCTGCCGCGCTCGCCGGCATCGACGAGCACGCCTTGGCACGCGTCACCGCGGCGCTGGGTGAGCGCCTGGCGGGTGTGCTGTTCGCGCCGGATGCCGCCTCCGCAGAGCAAGCCCTGCACCTGCTCGCAGAGAATACCCTCGCAGGTCAGCGCACTATCTGGCGTATTTTTGACCCCGCAGGCACCGAGCACACCCGCTACAGCCTGCTCTACCCGGCTGAGGGTGCCAGCCCCCTGGAACTTGCCGCTGCATACCGCGCCGCCTCCCAGGTCGTGACCCGCACCCGCGCCGAACTGGATGAAGCCGAACAGACCGTTCAGCAGGCTCAGACCGCGGCAGAATCGGCGGTCGAAGCAGAACGTGAGGCAGCGAAGGCGGCGGGCGTGGCGAGCGCCGAGCATGCCCGCGCCCGTGCCCAGGCGGAGTCCCTGGAAGCCTCCGCACAGAACATTCAGAACGAGCGTGCCCGACTGAACGAGCGCCTCACCGCCGCGGAGGAATCCGTAGCCGAAGCGCGCACCGCCTACGAATCGGCGCGCACCCGCGAGGATTCCTACCTGGCGGGCACGGGGGAGCAGGCTCCCGCAGCAAAGATTGAGCACCGCGCCCAGCGTCTGGGTGAGGTGCTTGCCGAGCAGGTGGGCGAGCGTGAGCAGCAGCTGCACGAGCTGAGCGGCGCCCTGAAGAACGCCCAGGAGGGTCTGACCAGCACGAACGAGGAGGCGCAGGATTTGCAGGCAGCGCACGCGGCGGCGCTGACCCTGCTGGCGCGCACCCAGACGGAGGCGGCACGTGTGCAGGAGCGCGTGCAGGCGCTGGCTGAGCGTGCCCGCCTGATGACCGGTTTGACCCTGGAGCAGCTGGAGGAGGAGTACTCCGAGCAGCTGCCGGTTGATGTGCCCGCTGAGGAGGCTTCCGAAAACGTAGCCTCCGAAAACGCCGCTTCCGAAAATACTGCTACCGAAACGGCATCAGAGACTACCGAAGCTTCCACCGAGAGCGTGCGCGCTCGCCTCAAGGCAACCCGCGCCGAACTGGAGGCGCTGGGCGCCATTAACCCCCTGGCGCTGGAGGAGTACGAGGCGCTGTCCGAACGCCACGCCTACCTGAACCAGCAGATTGAGGATTTGAAGGCGACCCGCCGCGACCTGAACACGGTCATGGACGAGGTCAGCAGCCACATTGCGGAGGTGTTCACCGCCGCGATGGAGGACATTAACACCCACTACCGCCGCATCTTTGAGACCCTGTTCCCGGGAGGCGAGGGCCACCTGGAGCTGGACGATCCGTCCGATCCGCTGAATTCGGGTGTGGAGATTCACGCGCGCCCGGCAGGTAAGAAGGTTAAGCGCCTGTCGTTGCTATCTGGCGGTGAGCGTTCGCTTGCTTCGCTGGCGCTGTTGATTGCGATTTATATGTCTCGCCCGTCGCCGTTCTACGCCCTGGATGAGGTTGAGGCGGCGCTGGATGACCGCAACCTCTCGCGCCTGCTGCAGGTGATTGGTGAGTTGGGGGAGCGTTCGCAGCTGATTGTGGTGACGCATCAGAAGCGCACGATGCAGATTGCGGAGACCCTGTACGGGGTGTCGATGCGCGGTGGTGTGTCGACGGTGCTTTCTCAGCAGATGGAGGAGTTGCGCGAGCTGCTGTAGCCCGCCGCGCTTGCCAGACCCTGCCCGACCCGGCCAGACCCAGCCGAGCGCCCCTGCCTCGCCGCTTCTTCCCAGCGTTTAAACCTTCCCATGCGAGCCGCCCATACCCGCGAGCACACCCACCCTGGCGAACGTCACATGTCCTAGGAATGGTCATGTGCACCCCAGGGTACTGTTCACCGCCTGCACCCGGGTACTATAGGGGGATATGTGCGAACGCCGCCCCGCCCTACCCGCGGTTGCGTGGTGTTTCGCTGTGATCAGGCCTGATGCCCCGCCCTACCCGCGGTGCGCATCCGGCGGCAACCATCCAGGGAAGGAATAGTGATGAGCGAGAACCTGGCAGATGCTTTCCTCAACGGCGAGTCGTTGAAGAATGCCCCCGGCCCCTATTTTGGTGAGTACGGCGGGCGGTGGATGCCCGAGTCGCTGATTGCCGCCATGGATGAGCTGGAGGCAACCTTTAACGAGGCGAAGAACGACCCCGAGTTCATTGCTGAGTTCCAGCGTCTTTCTGCTGAGTATTCGAACCGTCCGTCGCTACTGACTGAGGTTCCGAAGTTCTCTGAGCATGCTGGTGCGCGTGTGTTCCTCAAGCGTGAGGACCTGAACCACACGGGTAGCCACAAGATTAATAACGTGATTGGTCAGGCTCTGCTGGCTAAGCGTATGGGTAAGACCCGTCTGATTGCTGAGACCGGTGCGGGTCAGCACGGTGTTGCGACTGCTACCGCGGCTGCGCTCTTCGGTATGGAGTGCGTGGTCTACATGGGCGAGGAAGACACTGAGCGTCAGTCGCTGAACGTGGCTCGTATGCAGCTGCTGGGTGCGAAGGTGATTGCGGTTCAGAACGGTTCCCGCACCCTCAAGGACGCCATTAATGAGGCGCTGCGCGACTGGGTTTCGAACGTTGAGAACACCCACTACCTGCTGGGTACCGCTGCGGGTGCGCACCCGTTCCCGGCGATGGTGCGTTTCTTCCACGATGCTATCGGTGAGGAGGCGCGCGAGCAGATTCTTGCTGAGACCGGCCGCCTGCCCGATGGCATTGCTGCCTGCGTGGGTGGCGGTTCGAACGCGATTGGTCTGTTCCATGCGTTCTTGGACGATTCGTCGGTTGAGATTTACGGTTTTGAGGCTGGCGGCGACGGCGTGGAGACCGGCCGTCACGCGGCGACCATTACTCTGGGCCGCCCGGGCATGCTGCACGGCGCGATGACCTACCTGATGCAGGATGAGGACGGCCAGACCATTGAGTCCCACTCGATTTCTGCTGGTCTGGATTACCCGGGTGTGGGTCCGGAGCATTCCTACCTGTCAGATATTGGTCGCGTGACCTACGAGCCGGTGACTGACACCGAGGCGATGGACGCTCTGCGTCTGCTCTGCCGCACCGAGGGTATTATTCCGGCGATTGAGTCCTCGCACGCTCTGGCGGGTGCGTTGCGTGTGTGCCAGCGTTGGGCTGCTGAGGATCCGGAGGCGGCACGCGAGAAGACGATGATTGTCTGCCTGTCCGGTCGTGGCGATAAGGACATGGAAACCGCTCTGAAGTGGTTCGGTCTGGGTAAGGCGATTCCGTCCTCGACCCTGATGACCGGTAATAAGGAAGCTGCCGCATCCGCTGTACAGAACGCACAGGCTGAAAGTGAGGCTAAGTAATGAGCTACCAGGACGCTATTTCTCAGGCGGCACCCTTTGAGGTGCTGGACGGTACGTTCCCGACTGCTAACCCCGATTCGCCTCTGGCGGCTCGTCTGGCTGAGTGCGAGAAGCAGGGCCGTGCGGCGCTGATTGGCTACCTGCCGGTGGGCTTCCCGACCCTGGATGAGTCGATTGACGCGGCGATTGCTCTGGGCAATAACGGCGCGGACATTATTGAGCTGGGCGTGCCTTATTCTGATCCGGTCATGGATGGTCCGGTGATTCAGAAGGCGACCGGCGTTGCTTTGGAGAACGGTTTCAAGCTGCCTCAGCTCTTTGAGGCGGTCCGCCGCATTACCGAGGCGACCGACGCGGTGGTTGTCGTGATGACGTACTGGAACCCGGTTCTGGCGTACGGTGTGAAGAATTTTGCGCGTGATTTGGCAGCTGCCGGCGGCGCGGGCATGATTACCCCGGACCTGGTGCCTGATGAGGCGTCGGCGTGGTTTGAGGCTTCTGACGAGTACGGTCTGGATCGTATTTTCTTGGCTGCTCTGTCTTCTTCACCGGAGCGTCTGGCGACTATTGCGAAGGCGTCGAGCGGCTTCGTGTACGCCGTGTCGGTGATGGGCGTGACCGGTGCCCGCACCTCCGTGTCGGAGGCGGCGCGCACCCTGGTTGCGGACATTAAGGCTGCCGGTGCGCCTCGTGCGTGTGTGGGTCTGGGCGTTTCGACTCGTGCCCACGTTGAGGAGATCGGCGAGTATGCGGATGGCGTGATTGTCGGTACCGCGCTGGTGAAGGCTTTGGCTTCTGGCGGTGTTGAGGCGGTGGCTAAGCTGACCCGTGAGCTGGCGGGGCGTGAAGGCTAATGTCTGATGTGCTGTCGCTGGCGAGCGCGCCGGTAGCTAACGTGCTGGCTTCGATTCCCTCTCCGAGCGTTTCGTACCTGCAGCTGGGCCCGTTCCGTGTGCATTTCTATGCCCTGTGTATTCTTGCGGGTATGGCGGTGTGCTTGTGGCTGGGTTCTCGCCGTTGGAAGGCGGCGGGTGGTACCCCTGAGCGCGTTTTTGACGTGGCGATGTGGGCTATTCCGGCGGGTATTATTGGTGCCCGCGCCTACCATGTGCTGATTACTGACCCGGGTAGCTATTTCGGTCCGAATGTTGCTGATCCGTGGGCTTTCCTGAAGATTTGGGAGGGCGGCATCGGCATTATGGGTGCCGTGTCGGTTGGTGCGTTGGGCGCCTGGTATGGTTGCCGCCGCTATGGCATGAATTTCCCTGCTTTTGCGGATGCGGTAGCGCCGGGTATTCTGCTGGCTCAGGCGTTTGGCCGCTGGGGTAACTGGTTCAACCAGGAGCTGTTCGGCAAGCCGACGACTCTGCCGTGGGGCTTGGAGATTAGCGCGTCGAGCGGTAATTTCCCGACCCAGTATCCGGCGGGTACGCTGTTCCATCCGACGTTCCTGTACGAGTCGCTGTGGAACCTGCTGGGTGTGGCGTTGCTGCTGTGGCTGGGCCGTAAGGGCGTGCTGAAGCTGGGTCAGACCCTGTGGCTGTACGTGTTCTACTACGGTGTGGGTCGCCTCTTCATTGAGATGTTCTTGCGTATTGATACCTCGGAGATGCTCTGGGGCGTTCGTATTCACGTGTGGACTGCTCTGCTGCTGGTTCTGCTGGGTGCTGCTGGTTTTGTGGTGGCTGGTCGTCGTGCTGCGGCGAAGGCTGCTGCGGGTATTGAGCCGGCTCCGGCGGAGTTCGCTCCGAAGCCTGCCGCAGATGAGTCTGTAGAGGGCGCTGAGGAGAAGGCATCCGAGAAGGCATCCGAGAAGGCATCTGAGAAGGCAGAGCCCGCCGAGGATTCTGACTCTTCTGAGTCTTCGACGAAGGGCTCCTAGCTGACAAAGGGCTCCTAGCTTTCATCTTCTAGCTCCATCTAAATTTCATAGAAAAACCGCCGGATGGGGGAGCGCCCCTGTCCGGCGGTTTTTTGTGCCCGCTATTTGTGCTTGCTGTCTGTTTCTTGCTGGTGGATGTTCTCATGGTGGCATGTGCCGGGACCCTGCGTGGATTTGGGCTGTTGAGAAGGCATAATAGAGGTATTGCGTGTGGCGGGCACCCACGTAAGGAGTATGAGGCTCCGTGTAAGGAGTATGAGGCTCTTCGAACGCCCGTCGCGTCTGCGTTTAGAAACACCCACTCAACGTACAGGATTTTTATCGTGAGCTCTTCTGCCGGCGATTCTTCGCGCCCCATTTCTCCTTCTTCTCGTCCGGGTCTGACCCGTCGTCGTCTGGTGGCTGGTGCGGCGTGGGCTGCCCCGGTTGTTGTGGCGTCATCGGTGATTCCGGCGTATGCGGCGTCTGATGAGGAAGGCGAGTGCACCGGACCTTACGAGGATTCGACGATGATCACTGCCGGTGACGGCGTGAAGAAGGTAGCCGTGCTGACGGTTCCTGCGGGCGCTAAGCGTATGCGTTTTACCGCTGTGGGCGGTGCCGGTGGCACGAACTACACTGTGGCTGATGCCGGTTCCGGTGCCATGGTGGAGGGTTCTATGGCTGTGCGCGGCGGCCAGACTATTACTCTGACGGCCGGTTCGGGCGGTATTGGTAATGGTGAGCTGAAGCCCGCTGAGGGCGGCGACGGCTACGGTGTGGGTGGCTCCTCGAAGGCTTCTTCGCCGGTTCCCGCAAACGTTGTTTCTGCGATTAATGATTTGACCCGCATTTCTGGCGGTGTGACCGGTCGCGGCGGCATGAGCGCTGTGCTGTATTCGGCGTCCGGCGGTGGTTCCTCCGCTATTGAGGTGGATGGCGTGCCGATGATTGTTGCCGGTGGTGGCGGCGGTGCCGGTGTGCTGGCGTCGTATGCGACGGTTCTGCCGAACCCCGCGAATGCGGGTGCTGTGCGCCCGACCGCGCACTATTCGCTTGATAGCTCCGGTGGCGAGCACCAGTTCAGCACCGGCGGTGGCGCTGGTTCGGGTGACGGCGACGGTTCGCCCGGTTTTGTTGGTTTCACCTCGTACGAGGCGCAGTCTAATCCGATTCTGACGGTGAACCCGGGTTCGGGTGCCGCCGGTGGTGTGGGCGGTGCTGGCGGTGAGAAGCTGAACCCGCCGACTGTTGATGGTTCGGTGATTGGTTTTTCGAGCACCTCCACCCAGAAGCTGGTGAGCACTGCGACTGCCGGTGCGGCGGGTGCGAGCGGTTTCCGCGCGAAGGGCGCCGATGGTGTGGCGAGCTATTCGTACCAGTGGGATCAGACTCCGGAGGGTACCGATAACCGCCCGTCGAACGCTGGCGAGCTGTTTAACGGCTACCAGTCTGTGGTTTCTGGAGGCGGTGGCGCCGGTTATGGCGGCGGCGGTTCCGGCGCTGCGTTGAGTGTTTCGGCTCGTGTGGTGTCGCAGAAGTGGAATAACGATTCGGCTCGTGCCCGCTATGCGGTGGGTTCGGTGCAGCTGGCTGGCGGTGGCGCTGGCGGCGGTACGTTCATGGATTCTACGGTGCGCATCATGGATCTGGGGTGGGCGTTGAACGCTCCGAATGGTCCGGGTGAGCGCGGCGCTGGCTATATTGAGGTTGCTTTCTGCTTCTAGGCAGCTAAGTCTCATCGGTTAAGAGTTCCTATGTGCCTGTAGGAATCGTATAGGTGTAGATTGAACCCTTTCTTTAGGGTGGTATGCGCCTCAAACTTAATATTTAAATTTTTTCTGAGTGCCTCCCAAACCGCTTATTTGGGAGGCATTCTCATCTTCTGTGTTGTTTCGTCATAGCGTCATATCAACCTTTGGCGGTTTAGCGCATTGGTCGGAATAGACCTTATCGAAAGATCATCCTTGCTCGTGAGAATGCCTCTATCTAACCCCTCTGTCATATTCGGGGAAGGTCCTTTAGATTGGGGGCTCCTCATTTTACGGTGGAAATGTAAAGAATACGCGCGCTCACCCCGCTAGGTTGCACAGCGCAGATTACAGATTGCGGTTTGAGCGCGACCACCGATGACTAAGGAGTTTAGATCATGTGCAAGGAAACCATGAAGGCTGTTGTTGTCCCTGAGAAGGTTGACGGTTCGGTTGTTGTCCGTGAGGTTCCCGTTCCGGCTGTCGGTCACGGCCAGGCGCTCGTGAAGATTGAGTACTCGGGCGTGTGCCACACTGACCTGCACGTGGCTTCCGGTGACTTCGGTGAGGTTCCGGGTCGTATTCTGGGCCACGAAGGCATTGGTCGTGTCGTCAAGGTCGGTGAGGGTGTTGAGTCCCTGAAGGAAGGCGATCGCGTGTCGGTGGCTTGGTTCTTCGAGGGCTGCGGCCACTGTGAGTACTGCACCTCGGGCCGTGAGACCCTGTGCCGTTCGGTGAAGAATGCAGGCTACTCGGTCGATGGCGGCATGAGTGAGTACACTCTGGTGACCGCTGATTACGCTGTGAAGGTTCCCGAGGGTCTTGACCCGGCGCAGGCTAGCTCCATTACCTGCGCTGGTGTGACCACCTACAAGGCAATCAAGGAGTCGCTGGTTCGCCCGGGTCAGTGGCTGGTTGCTTACGGCGCTGGCGGTTTGGGCAACCTGGCTGTTCAGTACGCTAAGAAGGTTTTCGGTGCCAAGGTTATCGCTGTTGATATCAACGACGACAAGCTGGCTCTGGCTCGTAAGATCGGTGCTGACCACGTCATCAACGGCCGTGAGGTTGAGGACGTTCCGGCTCGTATTCGCGAGCTGACCGGCGGTGGCGCTCACGCTGCTGTGGTGACCGCTGTGTCGAAGGTTGCGTTCAACCAGGCTATCGAGTCGGTTCGTGCGGGCGGTTCCGTGGTGGCTGTTGGTCTGCCCTCGGAGATGATGGAGCTGTCCATTGTGAAGATCGTTCTGGACGGCATCCGCGTGGTGGGTTCCCTGGTGGGTACCCGTCAGGATCTGGCGGAGGCGTTCCAGTTCGGTGCTGACGGCATCGTGGTTCCGGTGGTTCAGCTGCGTGAGGTTGACGAGGCACCGGCTGTCTTCGAGGAAATGGCGGCGGGTAAGATTACCGGCCGTATGGTTCTGGACTTCGCCAGCCTCTAAGCTAGCGGATGGTTCGAAGCGCCCGGTAGGGCTTCAAGGTCTCACTCGACTGGGGTCTTGCCGGTAGTTTTGATGGTTATAGCGCCTAGGGCGCATCCCGTGTGGCGGGGGAGTAGGGGTACTCTTTCTGCTGTGCATACGACGCGGGGTGCGTCCTAGTGTTTTTAATGCGGCTTTTTAGGGCGGGGTGGGCTGCAGGGTTTTTGAGAGCCGTTATCGTATGGAGCCGAAAATTTCTGTGAGTACTAGGCACCTAAACGTAATATACGCGGGAATTTATTTTTGAAAATATCGGGGGATTATCTCAAAATTCTCACTAAATTAGTTCAATAGAGCATCTTTTTTGACATCTATAGGCCTCAAAATGCATACTTGTATTGTAAACATTCAACCACTGGTTGAGGCGTAATATTTGCCGAAGAGATAGGTTTCGAACGCCCCTGCACATACCCTTGAAGTAACGGGATATGACGTCTGAAGGTTTCGGCCCTCCTAGATACCGATTCCTTCTCCCGGAACGCCATACCCGGGTGAATTTCAGCATCTTCGTACCGTGCCGTTATTCACCATTGAGTCCTTAATTCCGGCCAGGCGCCCCTTTAGACACCTTCGGATTGAGGTCTCACCAACGATTAGTGTGGGCCCCACGGACATAGTCAATGGGGACTATGTCCGCCACACTAATCCGAAATTCTTGGACGATTCCGCAATAACGCTTCGCGGCGGCTCGCACCGCCTCGACATAAATTTACCTGCCGGCACGGGTAACATAGCCGGGTTCTCTACTCACTCGGTAACCCACCCGCTGCAGAACGCATCTTGATTTTTGTGTTGTTCAGAAGATGCGCCCTGTAGCAAAAGAACGAGGGGCACCGTTGCCAGGTGCCCCTCGTTTTTATATGCGCGTTGCAGTGTTTATCAGCTACCGCGCCGTTGAGTAAATGCCACGCTCTTAGTAGATTCCACGCTGCGCGGTCCAGCGGATCGTGCCGCGCTCAAAGTCCATGTAGTACACGCCGTTCACGTAGGATTCGTCACCGCGTGCCGCACCGTAGCGGGCGCTATTCTTCTCCCAATGCTTGAAAATCGCGCCGTTACCGTTGGTTTCGTACGCACCGTACGCATCCGACCAGAGCAGTACCTTACCCGAGGCGAACTGAATCTGAGCGCCCGTGGAGGTGGCGGTTTCGTCGGTCACCGGTGCACCCCAGGTGCCGCGGTGCTGCAGGAATCGGTGGTAGAACGCGCCGCCGGTGTGCAGGCGGTGGGTGCCGGTCTGCGTGGACCACACGTAGGTGGTGCTGCCGGTGAATTCCTGCTTGATGAGGCCGTTGCCCAGGTTCTGCTCATCGGTGGTGGGCGCGCCCTTCATGCCAGCTGCACGCCAGGTCGCGTAGATGGAGCCACGCTCATTGATGATGTGGGTGCCGGTAGCGGCAGACCAGTAGGCGCCCTCACCGTTGGCGAAGGAGACTGCGATGGTGTCGGAGCGGGTTTCCTCGTCGGTGGTCAAGCCGCGGAATCGTGCCACGTCCGAGCGGAACTTATGATCCAGGCCGCCGTTGGTGACCAGCCAGTGCGAGCCGTGGGAGTTCGTCCAGTAGATGGTCTTGCCGTTGGTGAACTTCTGCGCATACACGCCGTGACCCAGAGAGTACTCGGTGCCAATCGGGTTGCCGTAGAAGGAACGATTCTTATTCCAGAAGTTACCGATGCCGGTGCGAATATCAATGGAACCGGTCGCGGTGGTCACCACGTTAGAATCCTGAGCGGTGCGATCTTCTGCCGCACGGTCTTCCACAGCGCGGTCCTGGCCGTTCGACCAGTTGCGGTGCACAGCCTTCGGGTTCTTCGCCAGAACCTTCAGATCGTTCACGGTGCCGGGGAAGAAGTTCGAGTCACCCACGAACGGGCCCGAATCGGTGAACTGCCAAATGTCGTAGCCGCTCCAACCCGCCGGAATTGCGCCGACCACGGTGGAGTAGCTCGCCAGGTGCAGCGGCAGGGTGCCGAACTGCTGCGAACCCACGCACTGCGACCACCAGGAGGTTGCGGTGTACACCATCGGGGCGCGACCGGTCAGCGAACGGTAGGTGTCCACGAAGTCGCGGGTCCAAGCGGTCAGCTGCGCCGGGGTCATGTTGTAGCAGGTGTTGCCGTAGGCGGGGTAGGGGTTGAACTCGATGTCCAGCAGGCCGGGCAGGGTCTTGCCGTCGGCAGTCCACGCGCCACCATTCTGCACGAAGTAGCGTGCCTGATCGGCACCCGAGGAGGTGCGGGGGTTTGCGAAGTGGTAGGCGCCGCGCACCATGCCGACCTGCGCCGAGCCGTTGTACTGCTGACCGAAGTAGGGGTTGGTGTAGTAGGTGCCCTCGGTTGCCTTCACGTAGGCGAAGCGGGAACCTGCGGCGTAGGCGCTCGCCCAGTCCACGTTCTGCTGGTGCGAGGAGACGTCCATACCGAGGGTGCCGCCGGAGGGGGTCCATGCGGAGCGGCCCTGTGCCAGCGCTTGACCGGGTGCCAGTGCCTGACCGGCTGCCGGAGCTCGACCAGCTCCCAGACCCTGCGCGGAGCTCTGGGTCGCGGAAATACCGCTCAGGGTCGCGGTGGAAGCGGGGGAGGTGGCGCCGGTTCGCGCGTTGGCGGTGCCCAGGCGTTCGCGCTCGCCCGCACCCATGGCGGGGTTGGAGCGTTCGACCAGGGATGCATCCGGGGCGGGGACGTAGGTGAGCTCCTCGTAGGATGCGCCGAGGTTGACCTCTGCGGTTGCGCTCGCACTGGGGGCGGCGAAGGCTGCGGGAACGGAGGTGAGGGATGCGGCGACCAGGGTGACTGCGGACGCCATGATGGAGCGGGCTGCCGCGGAGCGTGCGGCAGTCTGGAGTTTCTTCATAGATTTTGCCTGTGTTTGAGAGGTGGATGTGTCGATGTGGCCCTGTGTGGGGGCTTCTGACACGAGTGAATATGTGGGGTAGTTGAAGTGATGTGTGTGTCGGTTGCCGGGTATGTCATGCGGCTGACACAGCTAACAGCGTACGGTACCTGCACCGATGTGCGCAATGATTTGGGGTGTCATTCTGGCGGCATATCTTTCGCAGAGTGCACAGTAACCTGGAATCTTTGGGGTGTCTGTTTTACTTTGTGGCTTGTCGGTGCATTTATTGGCTCAAGTTTTTGGGACAAAATTTTAGGCACGCGACACGCCGAGGCGTTGCGAATTTCACTCTGTGGACCGCTGTATTGGGGTGTTGCTGCGTCGGTTCGTTGTCCAGGGTAGGCTGCAGCATCTAGAGCTACGTTGCCGGGATGCAGTCGGGTGCTGATGCGCCGGGCGGTGCCTCTTGCGACTTTTGAGTCGGCTTTTGGGCATAAGGAAAGGGGTGGGCCGCACACACAAAGACCCACCCCTCATGTTCCGGGTACTGTATTTGGCGCGGCCTCGCACCGGCACCCGGAGTTTCATGGTCGATGCAGGAGAGATGAAGAGTCATCGACCACGTATATGGTGCCTGTTGGCACGTTTTTCTCGGCTCTTCCCGCCCGCTCTTTCAGGTTCTGGTGTCCGGCTGAAAGAGACGGGTGGGAAGAGGCGAAAGCTTGTGTTTCCCGAAAGGCTTAGAGGAACTTTGCGATGTCCTCAATCAGCGGCTTGAGGGTCTCGCGATCGATGTACTCAGCCTTGCCAGTCTTGTAGCATTCGAGCATCTGCTGAATGCCCTCGTTCGGGTGCGGGTTCGCCATGAGCCATGCGCGCACCGGGCCCTTCAGGGCGGTCTTGTGAGCCAGCGAAATCTTGTCGAAGTCGATGCCGCCACGCAGGTGGTAGACGGGGCGACCTTCGGTCAGTTCGGGGGTGTAGCTCTTGGCGACGGCCTTGTCCAGCAGCTTCTTGGAGTATTCACCGGTGAAGGAGACGGTGAAGAATGCGGTGCGGTTCTTCTTGGGTGCAATAATCGGCAGAATCTTCTTGCGAAGTGCCGGTGCGCCGTTGAGGAATCCACCGTAGTCGCTGCCGGCAATGACGAAAGCGTCGAATGCCTCTGCCTGCTCGGGGGTGACCTTGGAGGCGGGGACAGTCTCAACTTCGGGAGCCTGCGGGAGTGCACGCAAATCTTCTGCCAGCCAGGTGGCGTACTGTTCGGTGTAGCCGTAGGTGGAGCCGAAGATAATCAGCACGCGAGTAGTCATCTGTGAACCTTCCAGATATATTTCGCATTTCAAATACTAATTATGGGTTCCAATATAGGCTAGGCGCGCGAAAATGTGAAATCGCCTAGCTCTTGGATGCCCTATCTATCTTCTCATAGCCCACTCTGAGTGTCTCTATGTTTTTGAAATACAATCGAAGGTTCTCGAGTGTGACTAAATATTGCGCAGTAGGGGCTAAGTATGGGTAAAAAGTACCCTAATCTACTTTCCGGGCGAGTTGGAGGTGGTGGGGGTAAAAATTGGATTCTTGGGATGCGATTGATGGGGAGAAGTTGTACTCAAAATGCGACCTGAAACACTATTCTTCTGACTGAAAGGGGCGGGAGAAGCATACCCAAATGACACTAAAACCCCTATAATTAGATAAGAAACCCACGCATCCGGCACGTGGCTACATGTTGGAGCACGTGGGAATAATTGGGAATTTGACGTCAGTCTTCCCCGGAAAATCAGCGTGAACCCACAGTGGTCACACAAAACAACACACAAAGGTTAGGTACATGAGGCGCGCAAAAATCGTTGCAACCATCGGTCCGGCAATCGAGTCCCCCGAGAAGATCTCCGAGGCAATCAAGGCTGGCCTGAACGTCGCCCGTCTGAACATGAGCCACGGTGACCACGCCGAGCACCAGGCACGCTACGACACCATCCGTGAACAGTCTGCAAAGCTCGGTAAGGACGTTGCAATCCTCGCCGACCTGCAGGGCCCCAAGATTCGCCTCGAGCGTTTCGCAAACGGCAAGGAATACCTTGAGCCCGGCGCAGACTTCACCATCACCTCCGAAGACGTTGAAGGTACCGCAGAAATCTGTGGCACCACCTACAAGGGCCTGCCCGGCGACGTAAAGCTCGGCGACAAGCTCCTGCTCGACGATGGCAAGATCCGCCTCGAGGCTATCGAGGTGACCCCCACCCGCGTGCGCACCCGCGTCATCGTGGGTGGCCCCATCTCCAACAACAAGGGCATCAACCTGCCCGGCGCTGCAGTCTCCCTGCCCGCACTGACCGAGAAGGACGCAAACGACCTGCGCTTCGCACTGAAGATGGGTGCAGACATCATTGCACTCTCCTTCGTCCGTACCGGTGCAGACGTTGAGCCCGTCCACAAGATCATGGACGAAGAGGGTATCCGCGTACCCGTCATCGCCAAGATTGAGAAGCCCCAGGCAGTTGAGAACCTGCAAGACATCATCGACAAGTTCGACGGCATCATGGTCGCTCGTGGTGACCTCGGTGTTGAGCTGCCCTTCTCCGAGGTTCCCCTCGTTCAGAAGAAGGCAATCGACATGGCACGCCGTTGGGCAAAGCCCGTCATCGTGGCAACCCAGGTGCTCGAGTCTATGACTGACAACCCCGTCCCCACCCGTGCAGAGGTTTCTGACTGCGCTAACGCAATCCTCGACGGTGCAGACGCTGTGATGCTCTCCGGTGAGACCTCGGTCGGTAAGTACCCGATCCTGACCCTGCAGGCTATGGCTGCAATCGTTCAGGATACCGAAAAGGGTGGCCTGTACCGCGTGCCCGAGCTGGACCGCAAGCCCCGCACCCGCGGTGGCGCAATCACCCGCGCAGCAGTGAACATCGCTGACCAGCTGGACGCAAAGCTCATCGTAACCTTCACCCAGTCCGGTGACTCCGCACGTCGTCTGGCACGTCTGCGTCCCGAGACCCCGATTGTCGCGTTCACCACCAGCTCGAAGGTTCGCTCCTTCCTGTCCATGTTGTGGGGCGTTGAGGCTGAGCAGGTTGAGATGATCACCGATCAGGAAGGTCTGTTCCACTTCGTGGACGAGTACCTGCTGAAGAACGGTCTGGCAGAAGCTGGCGACCTGGTCGTCGTTGCTGCCGGTGCTCCCGCAGGCCGCGCAGGTACCACCAACATGGTTCAGGTACACCGCGTCTACGGTGCTGAGGGCGAGCGCGAGGCTCTGCGTCCTTACGAGGAGAACGAGGTCAAGCGCTAAGCCGCTCACCAATCTTTTTCGATGCGTAGCTGAGGGTAATCCTCAGTCTGTACGCTCGGTATATAGAACCGCCGCCCGGTCGTGAATTCACGGCCGGGCGGCGGTTTCTTGTGCCTTTATTGTTGCCGCATCCGATGTGCGGGTGGGGTACAGGAGCGGATACAGAAAAGCGGCGGGAAAGCTTCAAACTTTCCCGCCGCTTTTGCGTTGGTGCCCGAGGTGGGACTCGAACCCACACTCCGAAGAACCTGATTTTGAGTCAGGCGCGTCTGCCAATTCCGCCACTCGGGCGTATCACGCATTCGTGCGTAACACCTTTAGAATTCTAACCCAGGCTGTCTAGAAAATCTAATCTATCTGACGTGTTGAGCAGGCTGAGGCGGGGCGCGGAACATCTACTGAGGGTTTCTGTCGCGCCTCTATGAGGGGGTAAGTCTGGTACCTGCCACACATTTGCTGAGGGGTGCGGGAGGGGACGTTGAGTGTAAATCCTGAGCTCAGGGTGAACCGGCGCCACTTATCCACAGGTGGAGGCGGGGGAGAAAGCGCGCATCCTGTATCCTTAAAGACTGACTAACCATCCCCGTTCGCCTTCGCGGCTGGGGGCCACCTCAACGTTAAGAAAGTGATCACGGCTCGTGTTCAATTCTCTCTCCGACCGCTTGACGGCAACTTTTAAGAACCTGCGCGGCAAGGGCCGCCTCTCCGAGGCAGACATTGATGCAACCGTCCGCGAAATCCGCCGCGCCCTGCTCGACGCTGACGTCGCCGTCCCCGTGGTCCGCGAATTTACCGCCCACGTGAAGGAACGCGCTCTCGGTGCGGAGGTTTCCGAGGCGCTGAACCCCTCCCAGCAGATCGTGAAGATCGTGAACGAGGAGCTGGTGAGCATCCTCGGCGGTTCGACCCGCCGCATCAACATGGCGAAGAGCGGCCCGACCATCATTATGCTGGCGGGTCTGCAGGGTGCCGGTAAGACCACCCTGGCGGGCAAGCTGGCTCACTGGCTGAAGGGCCAGGGTCACACCCCGATGCTGATTGCATCCGACCTGCAGCGCCCCAATGCGGTGACCCAGCTGAAGGTTGTTGGTGAGCGTGCGGGCGTGCCCGTGTACGCGCCGCACCCCGGTGTGACCAGCGAGTTTGACGTACCCACCGGCGATCCCGTGCAGGTGGCGCGTGACGGTGTGGCTGAGGCTCGCGCTAAGCTGCACGACGTGGTGATTGTCGATACCGCGGGTCGTCTGGGTGTTGATGCTGAGCTCATGCAGCAGGCACGTAATATTCGTGACGCTATTGAGCCGCACGAAGTTCTGTTCGTTATCGATGCGATGATCGGTCAGGACGCCGTGAACACCGCTAACGCCTTCAACGAGGGCGTGGACTTCACCGGTGTGGTCCTGTCTAAGCTTGATGGTGACGCCCGCGGTGGTGCGGCGCTGTCGGTGGCTTCGGTGACCGGCAAGCCGATTATGTTCGCGTCCACCGGTGAGAACGTCACTGACTTTGAGCAGTTCCACCCGGACCGTATGGCAAGCCGCATCCTGGATATGGGTGACATCCTGACTCTGATTGAGCAGGCTGAAGCTCAGTGGGATAAGGCTGAAGCCGACCGCATGGCGAAGAAGTTCATCGATCAGGAAGACTTCACTTTTGAGGACTTCCTGGCTCAGATGCAGCAGATTCGTAAGCTTGGTTCCATGAAGAAGCTGCTCATGATGATGCCCGGTGCGGCTCAGATGCGTCAGCAGCTTGAGGCTTTTGACGAGCGCGAGATTGACCGCGTGGAGGCGATTGTTCGCTCCATGACCCCGCATGAGCGTGTGGCTCCGCGCATCATTAATGGTTCTCGCCGTGCCCGTATCGCTAAGGGTGCGGGTGTGACCGTGTCTGAGGTGAACCAGCTGATGGAGCGTTTCGCTCAGGCTCAGAAGATGATGAAGAAGCTCGCTTCGGGCAAGATGCCCGGCATGCCCGGTGGTATGCAGATGCCCGGTATGGCGGCTGCGGCGGGTGGCGCTCGTAAGAACGCGAAGAACAACAACAAGAAGAAGAAGGCTCGCTCCGGCAACCCGCAGAAGCGTGCGGCGCAGG
The DNA here is from genome assembly GCF_001815755.1 of Rothia sp. HMSC061C12. Classification (NCBI taxonomy): domain Bacteria; kingdom Bacillati; phylum Actinomycetota; class Actinomycetes; order Micrococcales; family Micrococcaceae; genus Rothia; species Rothia sp. HMSC061C12. The sequence continues at coordinate 98,547 of NZ_KV821875.1, read as the reverse complement.
AGGCGGCAGCAGCTAAGGCGCAGCAGGCTCGCGCCGGTGCTGCATTCGGTCAGCAGGCTCAGAACCAGGAGATGGATCTGTCCAGCATGAACCTGCCGAAGGGCTTTGAGAAGTTCCTGCAGTAAGAGCAAATATGAGCCCCGGTAAGGGGTGGTACGGGTGCGCACGTGGTGACGGGGCGCACCCGTACCGGTATGGTGCCCGGTTTGGGTGCATGAATGGGTGTGAAGGGAAGGTATCAATGGCTCAGAATGAGCAGAATTGGGATCGAGAGAACGCGGATGATCAGCTGAATGAGCAGGTCACGCCGTGGTCTCAACGCGCCTTCGCTGATGATGCTGTAGAGGACCCTGCCGGCGCATCTGCCGCTGAGTTTGTAGAGGAGCCTGCATGCGAGTTCTCGGAAGACCTCGTGGGCGATTTCGACGATGATTCGAGCATCCTTCCCGGGTACACTCCCGTCTGGGCGCGTATTGCCCTCGAGTACGGTGAGCACTCCGCCGAACTGGCTGGCGACCTCGTCTACTCGAGCGAGAGCGACGACCCCGCAGTCGACGACGTTGCCGCAACCATTCTGAACCTGATTCGTGAAGCCCGCAGCATGCACGATGAGGTGAAGGCGGAAGATCCCGATAAGCAGCGCGCCTGGAACGACCGCACGAAGGTTGACCGCCTCGCCGCCGCCCTGGAGAGCGAAGAGTGGACCGTCGATAAGCTCACCGACATGTGGGACGGTGCCCCCGCGCCCGCCGGTAGCGGTGAGTCGGATAGCCCCGAGTACCTGCGCGCCCAGGATGAGGAGCGCACCGCCGAGAAGCAGCGCAATGAGCGCATCGAGCAGACCATGGAGCTGGAGGAGACGATTCAGCGCCGCCGCATCATGGCTCGTTCCACCACCGATGAGGAGCTGATTGCCGCCCTCATTGAGGCGACTGCCGCCTCCCCGGAGCTGATTGCTTACGAGATGGGTGAGCATCAGGTGCAGCTCTACGTGCTGTGCGCCGTGGATGATGAGGGCTACATGAACGTGCTGGAGGTCGCTGACGGCCACCTGCACGTGGGTACTCCCGTTGAGGATTATGTGGCGCAGCTGGTGGATCAGCTGCCGGTTACTGGTGCCGCCCTTGAGGGTGAGGCGACCGTGTGGGAGGAGCTGCCCGGTGGGCAGGGTGAGCTGGAGTTCCTGGTGGACGGTGACGCCGCCATGCTCGTTGACCTGCCCATTGACATGATTACCGGGCTTCTTTTGGCGTACCTTCCTGCCGGTACTCGGCAGGTTGTTGCCGCGCCGGCGGGGGAGTGGACCCTCATTTCTGCCGACCCGGTGGATCTGATGGCGCTGCTGGGCCTGCTGAACTGCAACGCCCTGATTGCTGAGGGCAACGCGAACCAGCAGCACCTGGTGGTCTATGAGGAGCCCGACCGCGACCCCTACTCGGATGAGGAGTGGTACCTGGAGGCGTTCGGTGAACCCTACGAGAATATCGTGGAGGAGTTCACCTGGCAGCGTGTGCCTAAGCGCCTGAACCGTGCCCTCAGCCGTGAGGAAGTCGCACGTTTTGGCGGCGTGTTGGAGGATCTGCTCTCAGAGCTTCCCGGTAGCGCCCCGGAGCTGGCGGGTTCGAAGATTTTCGGTTCCGATGAGGATGAAATCGAGCAGGGCATCGCTAATGTCATGGCGATGTTTGGTGTGGAGGCTGACTCCATTGCCGGTCGCCGTCTGAACGCGTACCTGCGCGATACGAGCAATACCCTGGCGTTGGAGTCGGTGCTGCAGCTACTGGATGTTCCTACGGAGCTGGCGCTGGTTCCGACCACCGGTTTTGATGTGGCGTCGATTAGCACGGCGCGCATCTTCGGCAACGAGGATGAGGGCTTCGCGCAGCCTGCGGCTGAGCCTGCTGATGAGGCGCAGACTTCTGAAGCACTGGACGTTACCTTCCCGCTGGATGACTCCGCTGCCGAGGCTACTTTCTCCGAGAGCACCCCCGTAGAGGACGATTCCTTCGAAGATGACGAGGAGATTGAGCCCTACCCGGGTAACTTCCCCTCGCCCATGGAGCGTAGCTACCGACTGGTTGCGACCGGCCGCCGCGTGACCCTCTCCGAGTGGATGGACGCTCTCAACAACGCGCACATCCCCTACGAGTACACGCACATGGGTTCGCCGGAGGACTCTGCGCCGGATTCCTTCGTGGAGACCGAAGAGGGCTACCTGTCTCTTGACAGCGCCCTGCACGAGGCTGACTCTTCGCCTACCGAGGAGCAGGCATCGCACGAGGCAAAGGTAAGCCAGCAGGCTCCCGAGCCTTCTGTCGCGCTCGCACCTCAGAACGAAGCCGCCCCGAGCGTTGAGACCGTGCTCGATGCTTCCTCAAGCTCTGCAGATCAGAGTCCTGCACCCCAGGCTCCCGCACCGCAGACCACCTCCGCTCAGAGTCCCGCGCCTCGTTCGCGCCGCAAGCGCCTGACCCCGGAGCAGATTCGTGCGAAGACCCGCCGCGTGGGTCTTGTCCTGGGCGCGGATGTGACGGCTCAGAGCGCTATTGCCCTGACCTTGGCGAATGTGGCGCGCCGCCGCCGCGCGCAGGGTAAGGCGAGCCGTAAGTTCTCGGTGGCTGCCGCGCTCTTTGCGCTGAACGCTACGGTCGAGTCGGCTCTGATTCCGACGGTTCTGCGTTCTTTCGAGCAGACCCAGTTGAAGAAGCATGCCCGCCCGGTTGCGGATGCTGAGCTGGTGCATCCGGGGGATACCACCGGTGAGCAGCCCTCGACCAAGCGCACTCTCATTGATGACCTACGTGAGGGCAACTACCGCACGGTGGAGGATGCCGCCCCGTCCATGGAGCAGGCACCCTCTGGACTGCGTGAGCGTGCCCTGGGTATAGTGCGTAGCATCAGGCAGCGCGCTGCGAAGAAAACCGACCGCTAAAGGAAAGAAGCCATGAAGGATTCCTATCTGAGCGATGAAGAGCTGAAGGCTTTTATCGCCACCCTGCCTACGCGCCGTTTGGCGGCGGGCGCGCTGATTCGTAATGAGCGCGGCGAGATGCTGCTGGTGAAGCCGAACTATAAGGACGGCTGGATTCTTCCCGGCGGCACCGTGGAGGCTGGCGAGGCGCCCAAGCCCGGTTGTGAGCGTGAGATTGTGGAGGAGTTGGGCCTGGATGTGAAGCTGGGTCGTGTGTTGCTGATTTTCCACGGCTTGTCGCTGGGTGTGTGGGGCGATTCGACCTACTACATGTATGACGGCGGCGTGATTGCAGCGGATACGAAGATTACCCTGCAGGATGCTGAGCTGGTGACCTATGAGTGGGTTGCTCCGGAGAACCTGGAGGGCTACGTGCGCCCGTCGATGGTGGAGCGTCTGCGTGAGTGCTACCGCGCCCTGGAGACGGGGGAGACTCTGGAGATGAGCAACCTCGACTAGTAGCGGCTACACTGCGGTTGCGCAGGGGGCTACCGGGCACAGAACGCTGTTTAAAAGTGATGTTCGGTGCCTGCGGCAATTATTTTTCCGTGTCGCTAGCTTAAAATCTTGGGCTCTGATACCCTAGCTGAGTACCCGGCGACGCGCGACCCCTCTCTTCGCGCGCCGTTGTGTCCATAGAGGCGCCGTGAATGGCCCGCCCCACGGGTGCTGAACCGTGTGCCTCGCACCAAATTATGAAACAGGAGTAACCACTAAAGTGGCTGTTAAGATTCGTCTCAAGCGTATGGGTAAGATCCGCGATCCTCGTTACCGCGTCGTGATCGCTGATTCGCGCGTCAAGCGCGACGGTAAGACCATCGAAGAGATCGGTATTTACCACCCGACCGAGCACCCCTCGCGTATCGAGATCAACTCTGAGCGTGCTCAGTACTGGCTCTCCGTCGGCGCACAGCCGACCGAGCAGGTTCTGGCTCTGCTGAAGCTCTCGGGCGACTGGGCTGCATTCAAGGGCGAGAAGGCAGAGTCCAAGGTTCTGCCCGTCGAGGCTAAGGCTGAGTTCGTTGTTCCCGAAAAGGGTTCCGTGATCCTGCCCGAGGCTATCACCCCCAAGGCTGAGAAGGCTGAAGAGGCTGCTGAGGAAGCAGCACCCGAGGCTGAGGCTGAGGAAGCAGCTGAGTAATTATGTTGGCTGACGCACTCGAACACCTGGTTCGAGGGATTGTCGATCGTCCGGAGGACGTGAAGGTGCGCCTGCGCACTCAGCGTCACCGTGAAACCCTTGAGGTTCGCGTGCATCCGGATGACCTGGGCCGAGTTATCGGCAGGTCTGGTCGTACCGCCAAGAGCATCCGTCTGGTGATGGACGCTATTTCTGATGGCGAGCCGATGCGTATCGACATTATCGACACCGACAAAAAGCGACGCTAGCTCGTAAACGCTTGAAGCCCCCGTTTCCGGTTTTCCGGAGGCGGGGGCTTTCGCGTACCCGGAACTAGTTTGCGAGCGCTCGCCCCGGTCACCGCGGAGGAGAGGTTGCGAGACGGCAGAATGCGCCCGTCCTAAGTGCCCGGTAGAATAGTGGGAGCCGTGCACGTGCACGGCGTAGGTTTTTAGCTTGTATCCAGCGGAGGAAAATTATGCAGGTTGTGGTGGCTCGTATCGGTAAGCCTCACGGTATTCGTGGTGAGGTGACGGTTCAGCTCTTTACTGATGCCCCGCAGGAGCGTTTTGCCCGCGGTGAGGTGCTCGGTATCGAGAATTTCAAGCCCGGCTCTGCTGCCGCTTCTGTGGCGCCTACCGGTGAGCTGACGGTTGCCGGTGCCCGCTGGAACAAGAAGATTCTGGTGGTCCGTTTTGATGAGGTGACTACCCGCAACCAGGCTGAGGAGCTGCGCGGCAGCCGCCTGGTTTACGAGGTTCCCGAGGATGAGGGCGATGAAGAGGGCTTCTACGAGCAGGAGCTGGTGAACCTGCCCGTGTACCTGCTGGCGGATGTGCCCGAGGGTGAGAGCCCCGTGGATAACCCGGCTGTGGGCAAGCCGCTGGGCAAGGTGACCGGTCTGCAGACCATGCCGGTTCAGGATTTGCTGCTGATTAAGCTGGCTCGTTCGCCGCGTCTTGCCTCCGGTGCGGGTGAAGAGATCATGATTCCTTTTGTTGAGGAGATCGTGCCCGAGGTGGTTCCCTCGACCGAGGATGAGCCCGGCTTTGTGCTGCTGACCCCTCCGGCGGGTTTGATTGACCTGGTCGAGGACGCTGAGCAGGATTCTGCGCAGGCGACCGAGCAGGCGGGGGAGTAGTCCGTGCGCTACGATGTGGTCACGATTTTCCCCGAGTACCTGGAGCCGCTGAAGCTGTCCCTGCTGGGTAAGGCACGCGAGAAGGGTCTGGTGGATCTGCACCTGCACGATTTGCGTGAGTACACCTTTGACCGTCACCGCACGGTGGATGACACCCCGTACGGCGGTGGCGCGGGCATGGTGATGAAGGCGGAGCCGTGGGGTTTGGCGCTGGATGAGGTGCTTGCCGCCTCCCCGCTAAACGCCGCTACCGAAGATGCGTCTGAGGGTGCCGAGTCTGAGGGCACTGGGCCCGCCGAACCCGCCGCTGATACCCGCCCGCTGCTGATTGTCCCGTCCCCGGCGGGTGCCGTTTTCGATCAGGCGATGGCGTATGAGCTGGCGGAGGAGAAGCATATTGTCTTCGCTCCGGCGCGCTACGAGGGCATTGATGAGCGTGTGTTGGACTGGGCGCAGGAGAGCTTCCGCGTGATGCCCGTGTCCCTGGGCGATTACGTGCTCTACGGCGGTGAGGTTGCGGTCATGGCGATGATTGAGGCTATCACCCGCCTGATTCCGGGCGCGATGGGTAACCCCGCCTCCCTGGAGGAGGAGTCGCATACGGGCGGTCTGCTGGAGTATCCGGTGTACACGAAGCCCGCGGTGTGGCGTGAGCGTGAGGTGCCGGAGGTGCTGCTGTCGGGTAATCACGGTGCGATTGCGCGTTGGCGTCGTGACCGTCAGATTGAGCGCACCCTGGAGCGCCGCCCGGACCTGTTGGAGGCGTACCCGGTGGAGCAGTGGGATAAGAAGGATCGCCGCTTCTTGGCTGAGCGCGGGGTGCATTTTGCGAACCCGGCGAAGGCGGCTCAGAAGAAGGCGAAGAAGGGCCCCGCACCACAGGCTGATAGTGCGGCTCAGGCGGCACAGCCTGATACTGCACAGTCTAATACCGTGCAGCCTAATACTGTGCAGATCCAGCCGGAATCCTAAGCTTCGAACGGGTGCCTGTGGGTGCCTCGTGATTCTCTGAATGGGGGTTAGCGTCATATAACTGTTAGTTGGCGCTAACCCCTATTTTTTGTGCCCGTGAACCGTTATTCTGAGGTTAACCTCGCTAAGAACATAGCTCATCTATAGCTGATGCGAGGTTGTAGCACGCTTTCATCGTTGAAAGCACGTACTCAACAGAAGGAGGACACATGTCCGTTGTTAAGGTTCACCGTCTTGCTGTCGTTGGCGACAATCGTGCTGAGCTGGAGAAGCGCTTTGCCGCTGCCCGCCACATCGCTGACTCTTTCCCCGGCTTTGAGGGTTTTGAGCTGTGGCGCCCCCTGGATGAGGGTGGCGACTATTTTGTGGTGACCCGCTGGGTTGATGAGGCAAGCCATGATGCGTACGCGGCGGCTCGTCGTGAGCGTGACCCGAATACCGTTGTTTCTCACGCTGATGGCACCATGAGCTTCGAGAAGGTGGAGTTCGGCGAGTAACCTGTCACTCTGGGGAATTAATAGGTAAAACCCATCGGTAATCGCTCTGAGTAGGGGTTTATCTCATTTTTATCTCAAATAGTGAGGGGCCGCACTAACTTTTCTGTATATTGCTTTAAGTGGGTATTAGCCCATGTGGAGGTGATATAAGGAGGGTTTAGCGCGGCCCCTCCTTGATTTTTCGGGGCTTAAAATCCGCAGGTATTTCGCTGTGATTGGATATGTGGGTTCGGCGCTATAAAACACCTGAAATACGCTCAATAGGAACCGGTGGAATACATCAACCCGAAAGTGACACCGTGATGCAAAAAGGCTATTATTATTCCCGAGAGCACACATTCGTCCGTGCCGGTAGTTCGGGCGAAGACAGCGATCCCCTCTCAGCTACATCGCATGACGTAGCTGAGTCACTCAAGGGAAATATTCAGTGCACCCATGTGAGCGCCTCCTCTGCATAGGAAGGTCTGGCAAGGGCGCCGACTCAACTATCACGTATTCACACAAGTGGTGCATGGTACGGAACCCCGCAATATATGGGATGGAGCTTGGTGGTTCGAGCGTTCATCGTGGTTGATGACCCTCCCAATCGCGGATAGGAATGTGCTTTGCAAAGCGGGTGAGCAAGCCGGTGGTCCGGACCGGTGCTCGCCCGCTCCGCTGTTTAAAAGATTCCTTCAGGCCCTAATGCTTTTCGGGCACTGGGCGCTCGCGGAACTCGATGGGTCGCTTCGCCTTGGGTAGCGAGTACATGACGCGCAGGTACGCATCCTCCACCAGCTCCTCCAGAACCCGCTCGGTTATGCCTTCGCCGGCGCCTACGGAAATCCAGTGTCGCTTATTCATGTGCCATGCCGGAATGATACTCGGGTAGATGCGCCGCAGCACCTCGGATTCTTCCGGGTCGGTTTTGAGGTTCACGATGGGGTGGCCGATGCCCTCCGTGTACATGGCGAAGATTTTGCCGCCCACCCGGTACACCGTGTGTTCGGGGCCGAACGGCTGATCACGCGTCGCCAGCGGCATGGCGAGCGCGAGGCGGTGCAGGGTCTGCTCCAGGTTCTCGGGTCGCAGAACTTTGGGGGAGGGGTTTGTGCTCATAGCTTCGAGTCTAGTGCCCCGCACGGTACCCCGCCTAGCACGCAACCTAAAACTCTCGTACTGCCCGGCAAATCCACGCTAAAATAGGTAACTATGGCTGAATTTATTTATCAGATGATCAAGGCCCGCAAGACTGTGGGCGACAAGGTCATCCTTAACGACGTGACGATGTCGTTCTTCCCCGGCGCCAAGATCGGTATGGTTGGTCCGAACGGCGCGGGTAAGTCGACCATCCTGAAGATCATGGCTGGCCTCGACCAGCCCTCCAACGGTGAGGCGCGCCTGACCGCAGGCTACAGTGTGGGCATCCTCATGCAGGAGCCGCCGCTGAATGAAGAGAAGACCGTTCTGGGCAACGTTGAAGAAGGCGTGGGCGAAATCAAGTCCAAGCTGGACCGCTTCAACGAAATCTCCGCCCTCATGGCTGAGCCCGACGCTGACTTCGACGCCCTCATGGAAGAAATGGGTCAGCTGCAGGAAGCTATCGACGCCGCTAACGCATGGGACCTCGACTCCCAGCTGGAGCAGGCGATGGAGGCGCTACGCTGCCCGCCCGCTGACATGCCCGTCACCCACCTCTCCGGTGGTGAGCGCCGCCGCGTGGCACTGTGCAAGCTGCTGCTGCAGAAGCCCGACCTGCTGCTGCTCGACGAGCCCACCAACCACCTGGACGCAGAGTCCGTGCTCTGGCTGGAGCAGCACCTGCAGTCCTACGAGGGTGCCGTCATCGCGATTACCCACGACCGTTACTTCCTCGACCACGTGGCAGAATGGATCGCCGAGGTTGACCGCGGTAACCTGTACCCCTACGAGGGTAACTACTCCACCTACCTGGAGAAGAAGCGCGCCCGCCTCGAAGTTCAGGGCAAGAAGGACGCTAAGCTCGCTAAGCGCCTGAGCGAGGAACTGGACTGGGTCCGCTCCAACGCTAAGGGCCGCCAGGCTAAGTCGAAGGCTCGTCTGGCACGCTACGAGGAGATGGCTGCGGAGGCTGAGAAGACCCGCAAGCTTGACTTCGAAGAGATTCAGATTCCTCCGGGACCCCGCCTGGGTAACGTCGTTATTGAGGCTGAGAACCTGCAGAAGGGCTTCGACGGCCGTTCCCTGATTAACGGTCTGTCCTTCTCCCTGCCCCGTAACGGCATTGTGGGTGTGATTGGTCCGAACGGTGTGGGTAAGTCCACCCTGTTCAAGACCATCGTTGGCCTGGAGCCCCTCGACGGCGGCGAGCTGAAGGTCGGCGAGACCGTGAAGATCTCGTACGTTGACCAGAACCGCGCGAACATCGACCCGGAGAAGAGCCTCTGGGAGGTCGTCTCTGACGGTCTGGACTACATCCAGGTCGGCAACGTTGAAATGCCTTCGCGTGCGTACGTTTCCGCGTTCGGCTTCAAGGGCCCGGACCAGCAGAAGAAGGCGGGTGTGCTCTCCGGTGGTGAGCGCAACCGCCTGAACCTGGCGCTGACCCTCAAGCAGGGTGGTAACCTGCTGCTGCTCGATGAGCCCACTAACGACCTGGACGTTGAGACCCTCGCATCCCTGGAAAATGCGCTGCTGGAATTCCCCGGCTGCGCCGTGGTCGTCTCTCACGACCGTTGGTTCCTGGACCGCGTGGCAACCCATATCCTGGCGTGGGAGGGCACCGACGAGAACCCGGATCAGTGGTACTGGTTCGAGGGTAACTTCGAGTCCTACGAGAAGAACAAGATTGAGCGCCTCGGCCCCGAGGCCGCCAAGCCGCACCGCGTGGTGCACCGCAAGCTGACCCGATAGGGTTTAGTTCGGTAGCGAGCCCCGCCTCCTGCGCTGTTGAAGCGTGGGGAGGCGGGGCTTTGCTGTGCCCGCTAGATGCCATATGCGCTGGATGCCGTACGCGCTGTGTGTACTGGATGCTGCGCGCGTTGGCTGCTGTATGTGCTGGCGAGGGGAGGGTCGCGTGTTCGCCGGTAGAAATAGTTCGCTCAGTGGCGACCGATATATCGTGGCGGACTTCATATTTACGGTTTATAATGGGTATGTGCGTAAGTACAACTGACACATGTGATTACGAAGAGAAGAGCATTATGCTTTCAAAATATAACTGGATGTCCTTGGTTACCGGTCTGTTGCTGATTGCAGCGGCAATCTACATGTTCGCCAATCCCGCTATTCCGCTGGTAGTTCTGGGTTATGTGTTCTCCATTTCGGTGTGGCTTGGTGGCGTGTTTGAACTGGTACGTTACTTCGGCACGCCAAAGCAGGCACGTACCGGCTGGGACCTGGTTGACGGCATCTTGACCGTGGTGGCTGGCCTGATTCTGCTGACTGCCTCGGTGGGTGCACAGGCAACCTTCATCCCGACCATTGTGGGTACGTGGATGATTATGTGGGCGCTGATTCGTCTGATGACTGCCCAGGGCATGAAATACCTGAGCTACGCCGCCGGACGCCACCTGCAGCTCTCTGCTATTGGTACCCTTATTCTGGGCTTGCTCGTGGTGCTGTTCCCGATAATCTACGGCGTGGCGGCAGTATGGATGGCAGCACTGGGTCTTCTGGTGACCGGTCTGGTATTCGTGGGTGACTTCTTTGTTTCCCGCCGCACCAAGAGCACCGTGCACATTTCCCCGGACGGTGTGATTGACGGCGAAGCTAAATAAGAGCTTCCAAACGGCTTCTAGACCGTACACTAGAACATAAGAAAGACCGTGTGAGACAACCACCTCACACGGTCTTTCTGTATGCTCTGCCAGGTTCGCCTGACGCCTTCCGGTAGTCCTAGCGGTGCTCTGCTTTATCGATATTCCGGCAGGCGGAACATCATTTCCTGCGCCACGGTCGCCACCAGCTCACCGGAACGATTGAAAATCGAACCCTGCGCGAGCATCCTGCCGCCCTGCGCGCTCGGGGAATCCAGCACGTACAGCAGCCACTCGTCGGCGCGCGCCGGGCGGTGGAACCACATCGCGTGATCCAGCGAGGCGCTCTTGAGGCCCGGTTCCAGCCAGAACTTGCCGTGACGACGCAGAGCAGGCTCCAGCGGCAGGTAATCCGAAGCGTAGGCGATAGCGGCGCGGTGCTCCGCCTCCGACGCCTCAGAACCATCAGCATGCACCAGGCGGTCAAAGGTCTTGAACCACACGCAGGCACGCGGCTGTGTCGAGGAGGCATCCGGCTGAGTGTACAGGGGCGCATCCACGTGGCGCATATCAATCGGACGTTCCCACGCTACCGCCTGTGCAATGGGGTGGGGGAGCTGGCCCAGATAATCGCTGACCTTCGGAAGGGACTCGGGGTCCGGAACCTCCGGCATGGTGACCGCGGTGTGCTCCGGGCCGCGGCTATCCGCCTGGAAAGACATAATTGCAGAGAACATGGGCGCCTCATCCTGGAACACCTGCACGCGGCGGGTCGAGAAGGAACGGCTATCGTTCAGGCGCTGAGTGGCGAAGAACAGTTCACGCTCAATATCGCCGGGACGCAGAAAATAGGCGTGAATCGAGTGGATGTCCTTGCCCTCCACCGTGCGGTCGGCGGCAATAATCGACTGGGCAAGAACCTGACCACCGAAAGTACGCGGCTGCTCGCGGGTGAGCGTCACGCCGGTAGACACTTCATCACTACCGAAGGAAGCGGGCGCCGCCTCCACGGGGGAGAGGTCCAGCATCCGCATGAGGTTTTGGGTCACAGTGGGCTTGGTCATGGTTTTATTCTCGCACGTTTTCAATGAACCGGTTTCTGGCGTAGAGTGGGAGAGCATACTCTGAGACAACCACGACAGGTTGATTCGGAACATTGACTAGGAACAACGGCCCGGATTATCGATCTGGATGAACAATCCGGAACGTTCCCCTAACACACCATCGCACGATATCACCCACCAACTTGCCACCGAGCAGGCTACCGCCGAAAAGGAGCAGAAATGACTACGCCGTCTGACACCACCCCTGACACCGCACAGGACAACGCTCCCGACCAGAACAGCGCACCGAACGCGGCTGCATCTATTGAGCTCAAGTACAACCCCCACGAAGGTGTGGAGGAGCCCTACCTGATTCTGCCCGGCGGCGCCCAGGGTGCCGCAGTGGTCAAGGACCTTGCCACCTACATTTCTCGCGCCCTGGCGGTGAACCCGGACGCCGCCATCCGCCTGACAGCACGCGGCCGCGTGGTGGCGGTATTCGCCTGCTCCCTGGAGCCGGAGGACGCCTCCTCAGACACCCCGGTCATCATGGGTCTGCGCGCCCTGCACCTGTTGGCTGACTCCACCCTGGACATGACCGTACAGGCGCAGGCGCTGCTGGACCGCCTGGCGCGTCTGCAGAAGCAGGCAGAAGAACAGGTCAACGAAGAGAACCCGCAGCTGGTGCTGTTCATGCCGCCGGTGACCGTCAACGCCAGCTGGGCTGGCAAGTCAGCCCCGCTCAGCGGCTGGTACGAGGTTGGTACCGTCCCGGTTGAAGAGTTCCACCGCGCCACCGCAGAAGGCCTGGAGGCGGTAGAACGCGCCCTGCCCGAGAACCCCGGCGCTGCTGTGCTTTCTACGGTGCGCTCGCGTATTTGGTCCTCCGATATGGTGCTGGAGTACCTACCTGAGTTCGATACCGTGCTTGTGCCGACCGGCGCGGCATTCGCCCTGCGCGTGTTTGGTTTCATCCCGGAAGGCTTCACGGGCGATCTGCCGCTGTTCGCTGCGCATGTTGGTTCGGAGGAGTGGCTGCGCATTGTGGCGCCCGCCGGTATGGTGCTGGTGCGCCGCGGTTCCGGTTCGCTACTCTAACCCCCCCTCTCTAGGCTTTGCTAGATCTTTCTCAGCTGGCGGTACGGGTTCTGACCTGCGCCGCCAGCTATTTTTGCGTCTCATGACATCATCGGGGGATTTGTAATAATGACTTTCGATAAGGCATTACTTTACGAAAATAGGGTATTCTAGAAAAACTACGCCCTTTCACCGGGGCGTCTTTGACACACCGATTACCAGCCACACCGCACGGGAACTCTTCCGCCGCGCCCTCACCAGGCGCATTCTTCCCGTACGGATCGAAAGTGAGACCTATATGGATCTGATTGCAGTCGACATTGACGGTACCCTTGCCAGCAACCGAGATCAGATGGATAAGTACCTGACCGGTTTCTTCGCAAGCAACCGCCGATTCTTCAAGGCCATCCGCAACGCCACGGTCAATATTGAAGTTGCCGACCGTGTTCGCGAAATCGCGGCAGAAACCGGCGCAGAGGTCGTAGTAATTACCGGCCGAGACGGCACCTACATGAAGGAACTGAACCAGTTCATCGCCCGCGCAGGTCTGGAACCCAAGCACGTGTTCGCTAAGCCCGGCAACGACGGCTCCAACAGCCCCGCATGGAAGGACTCCGTCATTGAGTCCCTGATTGCTGACGGCAACCGCATTATCCACGCTTTTGAAGACACCGACCACGAGGTGTACCTGCGCCGCGGCATTCCCGTCACCTGGGTCGCCCCGATTCGCGACTACATTGGCGAATGGCACTACGAGTCGATCGACATTGACCCGGTCGCCTGGGCTGCCGAGCAGCGTGAGAAGGAAGCCGCTCGTGAGCGTCAGAAGCGTCGCCTTGCGGAGGGCGTGCTCGCACACCAGAAGGCCGAGGCGAAGGAACGCCAGGCAAACGTCGCGGCATAAAACCCGCACACTAACTTGAGAGCTGCGGTGGGTAACCCACTCAAACGAATGAGGCGCCGGAAGGATTCAATCCTCCCGGCGCCTCATTCTAATGCTATATGCGTTGATCGAAGCTGATGTACTCGGCTGATTACACAGTTAGTTTACGCGGTGCCGAGCAGTTCACGCAGACGAGTCGCAAAGGGGCCCGCCAGCTTATGGTGCGCCTTCTCCTTCAGATGCACGCCATCAGCCATGTCACCCTCAGCCAGGTAGAGGCTCTGCCAGCCCGAGGTGTCCATGAACAGCACGCCGGTCTCGCGGGCACCCTGCCTTGCCACCTCGTTTGCCACGTGACGCTTATGCGCCACCTGCTTATCCGGTGCAGACGCCTCATCCATAGACACCACACCACCGAACACAATCTTCGACGACGGGTACATACGTCGCAGCTGCTCAATGACCTGAGTCTGGTGAGCGTTCACGTGCTCGCGAGCCTTCGTCTCATCCTCGTGAATGTAAATGTCATTGCCGGAGGCATCCAGGTAAATCACGCCGGGGTTACCGCTCGGCAGAGCCCAACGGCCACCCATCACACCCTGATAGTAGGAAGGGCACACACCCTCGCGGGCGGTCACAAAACCGATGCCGCCGCAACGGAACAGGTACGGGACGAAACCTGCCTGCTTCAGACCCAAACCAACCCAGGAGGTTGCGGTCACCTGCGAGTCACCAATCACTAGGGCGTCCTTAGGGCCAAGAACATTGGTGTTACGCGGCAGACCGTTCGCCTTATCCCAGTAGAGTTCAGCCTTCTCAAACTTGGTGTACAGAACGCCGTTCTTGGATTGCCAGCTCACCGGCAGACCCTCCCAACCGGCAAAGTCGCTGTACCCGCGCTGCTTCCACCAGTGCTCGTAGACACCAGATTCCACCGCGACCGGACCGTACTTGGGGGTGTACATGACCACGCCACCCTTGAACTGCTGAACCAGCATGTCGGCGGCATCAGCGGAGGTGGAGAACGGCGCCTGAATCTCACCGGTTGCCTGTGCGCCCTCCTTGCCGAAGGCGTTCTGCGCGGTGCGTTCCATCTTCTGAGCCGGGGTGGTCGGTTCCGGAGTCGGCTCGGGGGAGGGGGACTCGCTGGGGCTTTCCTGGGCCGACTGGGTAGGCTCGGCGCCCGTAGCAGCGGTAGCGGCGGTGCTACCGGGTGCGGTGAAGCCTCCTGCGGAGTACATGCCAAAGGAACCGGCGGCAACCACAGCAAGGATTGTGCCGGTCAGAGAAACTTTCGCGATAGGAGACTTGATAGAAGGCATGCACAACAGTATACGATAGGCGCAACCCCAAGTAGAGAGCTTTTGAGGGATATTCAAATGAAAATAACAAAAAATATGCACCGCAGTGACAAGAATTAGACTCGGTGCGCAAACCGGTGTGCAACTTGGGGCACAACTCAAAATAGAACCGGCATAAACCCCCATATAGAAACGTCCCCTCCCACCCCGAATCGGGGTAGAAGGGGACGAATAAAAACCTATGAGCAAAAACCCATGAGAGCAGGTGGCGAACCCGCCTCAGCTCACAAGCATTGTTAAATGTCAGCCGCCTGAACCTTCAGCGCACGAGCCACGCCGTCGCGTGCCTCCGCAATCTGACGGTACAGAGCCGCAGCATCCTCAGGCAGAGATGCCAGGTACGCCTCGGTACGCTCCAGCAGCTCAGCGGTCGGCTCGCTCGGGTACATGCCACCAATAATCTGCATGGAAATCTCGTGCGAACGCGAACGCCAAATACCCTCAATCTGCTCGAAGTACGGCTCATCGTACTGGGCAATCAGCTCGGGCTTGCCGGACTTGAAACCGGAAATAGCGTAACGCTGAATCATGTTCGACAGCTCGCCGGTCACCATGATCTTGTTCCAGTACTCAGCCTTAGCCTCCGCGGTCGGAATCGACGCGTATGCCTGAGCGGCGTACTGCTGACCGTTTGCGGTGTTGTCGTTCTCCAGCTCCGCAGCAATCTGCTCGGCGGAGAAACGGCCACCGGTAGCCAGGCGGCACACCAGGTTCCAACGCAGGTCAGCGTCAATGTCCAGTCCCTCAAGGGTCAGCTCACCCTCGAAGAGGCGCTGCACGTTGTCGTACTGCTCCTCGGTGCGGGTCTGGTTGATGAACGCCTGCAGCAGCTGCAGCTGAGCATCCGAGTCGGGCTCTGCAACGCATGCCAGCTCCCACAGACGGTCAGCGGCACGGTGGCGGGTCTCCTCGCGAGCTTCAGGAGCTACGAAGGAGTGCAGAGTAGCGGACAGGTTGTTGATCTGGGTGCGCAGAGCGGTGGAGTTGGTCTCCTTACCGATGTTGTTCAGCACCAGGTCAACGTACTTACGTGCCGGCATCTGAGCGTCACGCACGGTATCCCAGAGCGAACCCCAGACCACGCCGCGAGCCACGGACGAATCAATGTCGCCCAGGTGCTTGATAGCGGTCTCGATGGAACGCTCGTCCAGGCGAATCTTGGCGTACGCCAGGTCCTCATCGTTCAGCAGCAGCAGGTCGGGACGCTTCTTGCCGAGAGCCTCCTCAACCACGGTCAGCTCGCCGTCAATGTCCAGCTCGATGCGGTCGGTGCGGGTCAGCTTGCCGTCCACCAGGTTGTAGAAACCAATTACGGCACGGTGCGGGCGCAGGGTCTCGAAGCCCTCAGCGTAGGACTGGCGGATACCCAGGTTCGAAATGTTGCCCGTCTCATCATTCTCAACCTCAACGGCGAGAGTATTCACGCCAGCGGTCTCAAGCCACTTAGCGCTCCACGCACGCACGTCACGGCCGGAGGTGCGCTCCAGCTCAACCAGCAGGTCGTCCAGAACGGTGTTGCCCCAGCTGTGCTTATCGAAGTACACCTTCAGAGCAGCCATGAAGTTCTCCTGGCCAACCCACGCCACCATCTGACGCAGCACCGAAGCGCCCTTCGCATAGGTGATGCCGTCGAAGTTCACCTGAACGTCGGCAAGGTCACGGATCTCAGCCACAATCGGGTGAGTCGAAGACAGCTGATCCTGACGGTACGCCCAGGTCTTCTCCGATGCGGCGAAGGTAGCCCACGCCTCCTTCGCGTAGCGGGTGTTCTCCGCAGCAGCCAGGGTCGACATGAACTCAGCGAAGGACTCGTTCAGCCACAGGTCGTTCCACCACTTCATGGTGACCAGGTCACCGAACCACATGTGAGCCAGCTCGTGCAGAACGGTGATAGCGCGGCGCTCACGCAGAGCCTCCGCAACCTTGGAACGGAAGACGTAGGTCTCCAGGTAGGTCACGCAGCCAGCGTTCTCCATCGCACCGGCGTTGAACTCGGGCACGAACAGCTGATCGTACTTCTCGAACGGGTACGGGGTCTTGAACTGCTCCTCGTAGAACTCGAAGCCCTGACGGGTCAGCTCAAACATGTCCTCAGCATCAACGAACGGCATGAGGGACTTACGGGCGTACACGCCCAGCGGAATCACGCGACCCTCAGAGTTGGTCAGCTCGCTGGTCACCTTCTCGTAGGGGCCAGCCACAATCGCGGTAATGTACGAAGACATGCGCGGGGTCGGCTTGAAGAACCAAGTCTTCGCACGGCCGCAACCGCACTCCTTCTCCTCAACCTTCACCTCGGGCTGGTTAGACACAACCACCCAGTGCGAGGGAACGCGCACAATAAACTCGAATTCAGCCTTCAGGTCGGGCTGCTCAAAGACGGGGAACACGCGGCGGGAGTCCGGCACCTCAAACTGGGAGTACAGGTACACTTCGCCGTCGGCGGGGTCCACGAAACGGTGCAGACCCTCACCGGTGTTGGTGTAGAACATCTCTGCGTCAATGACCAGGGTGTTCTCAGTAGCAAGGTTCGGCAGCTGGATGCGCTCGCCGTCCGCCAGGTCGGTGCTCAGCTCTTCGCCGTTGAGGTTAATGGACTTGACCGAGGAAGTGATGGCGTCAATGAAGGTGGAGGCACCTTCCTGAGCGTCGAAGCGGATTTCAACCTTCGAGGAGAAGACGTCTTTGTCCTTCGGCAGGTCGAGTTCAATACGGTACGAGTGCACGCGCTTAATAATGGATGCGCGTTCGGTTGCCTCATTGCGGGTTAGGTTCAGGCCGGGCATACAGCTCCCTCTCCTTAGATGTGAATAGCGTGCCGTGTTGACACGCCCTGTCATGGTGCGCTGGTTCCCGAGGTGCGCGGCTCCTGCGACGCTGCATACGTAGCGCTGGAGGCGTTCAAGCTTGGGCGCGGCGAATCGGGACACCAAAAAGTGCCATACCCCACAGTCTACCGTATAGGTGGGGGTTTAGAAGGTTCCGCATTACCCGAACCCGCGCGAATTCGATACAGTTAAGACAGAAAAAACCCAAACGGGGAAGCGTATCCCACCTGATGGATGCGCGGCGCACTCTAGCAACGGCGCTCAGAACTGAGACCCGGCGCCTCCCACGAACGCACAAACGCACGTCACACCAAATCACCAGGAGAGTACCATGCGCGTACACATCGCAACCGACCACGCTGGCCTCGAACTGAGCCACTACCTGATCGAGTCCCTCACCGCTGCGGGCTACGAAATGATTGACCACGGCCCCGCCGACTACGACCCGCTGGACGACTACCCTTCGTTCTGCATTAACGCAGCCCTTGGCGTGAAGCGTGACCGCGAGGCTGGTCTGGACTCCCTGGGTATTGTGCTGGGCGGTAGCGGCAACGGCGAGCAGATGGCTGCGAACAAGGTTGATGGTATCCGTGCGGCTCTGGCATGGAACCACGACACCGCGGCACTGGCTCGTGAGCACAACAACGCACAGGTTGTAGCTGTGGGCGGCCGCCAGCACAGCAAGGAAGAAGCACTGGAAATCATCAAGGTCTTCCTGGCTACCCCCTGGACCAACGAGGAGCGTCACGCACGCCGTATCGGTCAGCTGGCTGAGTACGAGCAGACCGGCGACATTGCCGGCAAGCAGATTGACGCTGCCTAAGCTCTAAAAATATGAGGCGCATAGTGCAGGCTATGCGCCTCAGTCGTCTCTGCACCCCATATAATCCACGCTATTTCTAGCCGACAAGTTTTCGAGGAGAACCCGTGCCCGAAGGCCACTCCATCCACCGTATCGCCCGCCAAATCAGCGACGTCTTCACCGGCGAGCGCGTGCAGGTTTCCTCCCCGCAGGGCCGCTACACTGAGGGTGCCGCCCTGCTGGACGGTCACACCATCACCGGGGCATACGCGCACGGTAAGCACCTGTTCGTGACCTTCGAAAACGACCTGACCCTGAACGTGCACCTGGGTATTTACGGTAACTGGAGCTTCGGCGGGGACGAGACGTTCACGGGTGCTTCGAGCATTGGCGCGCCCCGCAAGATTGGTGAGAAGGAATATGCGGCGGGGGAGGAGCAGCCCTACGCCGGTCCTCCCGAACCGAAGAGTACGGTGCGTTGCCGTATTGTTTCGGAGCACGGCTGGGCGGATCTGGTGGGCCCGACTATCTGCCGCACCCTCACCCCGGAGGAGGTGCGCACCGTCCGCTCCAAGCTCGGCCCCGACCCGCTCAACCCGGACGCCGACCCCGAACAGTTCTACCGCGCGGCACGCAAGAGCTCCCGCCCGATTGGTGTGATTTTGATGGACCAGGCGGCAATCTCCGGCGTGGGCAATATCTTCCGCGCCGAGTCGCTGTACCGCCAGGAAATTGATCCGCTACGCCCCGGCAAGAGCCTCAGTGACGAGGAACTGGAGCGACTCTGGGAAGACAATAAGCACCTGCTGGTCATCGGCGTGCGCGTGGGGCGCATCATCACCACCGAACCCGAAGACCGCCCCGGCATACCCGAAACCGAAGCGTGGCCCGACCACGCCAACTACGTGTACATGCACCACGGCGAGCCCTGCCGCCGCTGCGGAACCACCATCCGCATGGAAGAAATTGCCGGCCGTAAACTCTACTGGTGCCCCGGCTGCCAGGTCTGAAAACAGGTCTAAAAACTACTCAAATATTTGACAGCCCAGATGGAACCTCGCTACTATAGTCAAGTTCCATTCCGGGGATGTAGCTTAATGGTAAAGCCTCAGTCTTCCAAACTGATTACGCGGGTTCGATTCCCGTCATCCCCTCGAGATTTAGGGTCTCGACGCTTTCGCGTCGAGGCCCTTTCTTTTTCCCTCGAGGGGATGACGGGAATCCCTTCCGCATGCGGATTTGTTTCCTCGCGCGCTCGGAATCCGCATGCTCCAGCTCGTCATCCCCTCCACCTCGCATCCACACAAAACACCCTACAAAACCAAGGGAGATAGGGGAGTACGCGCTCAGTGGAAATAAACCGCGCACGAGCCGCTGTGTTGGGCATTTAGCGGGAAAACAGGTAAACTAGGGCACTGACTGTGTTAAACACGCAAGTGCGCAACACGGTCGGTTTCACGGGGCGTGGCGTAGCTTGGCTAACGCGCCTGCTTTGGGAGCAGGAGATCGCAGGTTCGAATCCTGTCGCCCCGACGTGAAACGGTTGCCGCGACGCTACAGGGTCGTGGCGCTCTTTCCACTAAGCAACCGCGGCACACACGATTCGTGCCGCACCGAAACTATATGAGGAGATCACGGACGTGAAGACCGCCGTCGAGAAGCTCAACCCGACCCTCGCAAAGATTGAGGTCGAGGTTCCCTTCGCAGAATTCAAGCCCTACCTGGACCGCACCTACAAGAACCTCTCGGGTCAGATCAGCGTTCCCGGCTTCCGCAAGGGTAAGCTGCCCAAGCAGCTCATCGAGCAGCGTGCGGGCTTCGACTACATCGTCGAGGCATCCCTGAACGACGCTCTGAACGACTACTACGCACAGGCACTGGGCGAGAACGAACTCTCCCCCCTGGCACAGCCCGAGCTGGACGTTCAGTCCCAGCCCTCCACTGAGAACCGTGAGGCAGACCTCAAGCTGACCATCACCGTCACCGTCCGCCCCGAAATCGAGCTGCCCAACTACGAGGGCCTCGAGGTTGAGGTTGACGAGGTAGAGGTCACCGCTGAGGACGAGGTTCAGGCACTGGACGCTCTGCGTGAGCGCTTCGGCACCCTGAAGACCGTTGAGCGCCCCGCAGCTGACAAGGACTTCGTGACCATCGACATCGCCGCAGAAATCGACGGCGAGCAGGTAGACGCAGCAAACGACCTGTCCTACCAGATTGGTTCCGGCACCATGCTCGACGGCATCGACGAGGCTCTGACCGGCCTGTCCGCTGGCGAGGACGCAACCTTCGAGACCAAGCTCTCCGGCGGCGAGCACGCAGGCGAGCAGGCTGTCATCAAGGTCAAGCTCTCCGCAGTCAAGGAGCGCGAGCTGCCCGCAGCTGACGACGAGTTCGCACAGCTGGCTTCCGAGTTCGACACCATCGAAGAACTGAAGGAAGACATCAAGAAGCAGGTTGCAGAGGCTAAGGTTGCCGAGCAGGGCACCCAGGCACGCGACAAGGTCCTCGCAAAGCTCGTTGAGCTCGTTGAGATCCCCGTCCCCGAGAAGGTTATCGAGGACCAGCTCGAGCAGCACTTCAACAACCCCAACGCTGAAGCAGGCCACGACACCGAGGAGCACCGCGCCGAGGTTCGCGAGAACACCGAGACCGCATTCAAGAACGAGATGGTTCTCGACGCTGTTGCGGACAAGGAAGAAGTGACCGTTGACCAGGCTGAGATGATCAACTACATCATCACCATGAGCTCCCAGTACGGCATGGACCCCAACCAGTTCGCACAGATGCTGGACGGCTCCGGCCAGGCAGGCGCACTGGTCGGCGAGGTTCGCCGCTCCAAGGCTCTGGCAGCAGTGCTGAAGACCGCAGTGGTCAAGGACACCAAGGGCAACGTTGTTGACCTGTCCAAGTACCTGGGCGAGGGCGAAGAGGCAGCTGCCTAAATCCCGCCACGGTCTGCAAAAAGCCACCCCGCTAGAGGGCGTGCGCTGATTGCTTGAAACGTGTAGCCTCAGCGGGCATCCACCGAATTACCGGTTGGGTGCCCGCTGAGGCTCTTTTTCACCCCAAGTTACTTCGCCCGCAATTCCTCCCCGCAACACCCCGAATGCGCATGCAGGCTCGTCAGTACCGCATATGCTGGGCGCTGTGCTTCACGCTGTGCTTCACCCCCTGGCGAACGAACAACCCGAAGGGAAGCGGGGGAGAGCAACTATCGGTAAGGTAGTAGCAACGAAACTTTTCGCGTGCGCTCCGGCGCGTAAATCGCGCAAAGATGCAGCGAAGACCCATTAGAGAAGAAGAGGAAGAATGTCCAGCTACATGCCTCTGCCCATCGGCGCCTCCCAGGCAGCCGGCGTGGCGCCCGCGCCGTCTATGGCAACCCCCATCGTTGGTGCCCAGGAAGATTACGTCTACAACAGCCTCCTGAAGGAGCGCATTATCTGGCTCGGCTCCGAGGTGCGCGACTCCAACGCCAACCTCATCTGCTCCCAGATGCTGTTGCTCTCGGCTGAAGACCCCGAGGCAGACATCTACCTGTACATCAACTCTCCCGGCGGCTCCGTCACCGCCGGCATGGCTATCTACGACACCATGCAGCTCATCCCGAACGACGTGGTGACCGTGGTGACCGGTATGGCAGCATCCATGGGTCAGTTCCTGCTCACCGCAGGCACCATCGGCAAGCGCTACGCAACCCCGAACGCCCGCATCCTCATGCACCAGCCCCTCGGTGGTATTGGCGGTACCGCATCTGATATCCGCACCCAGGCTGAGCTGATTCTGGACATGAAGAAGCGCCTGGCAGAGATTACCGCTGAGCGCACCGGCAAGAGCCTGGAAACCATCCTGAAGGATAACGACCGCGACAACTGGTTCAACGCGGAAGAGGGCCTGGAGTACGGCTTCTTCGACCACATTGCGACCACCGCCGGTAAGCTGCCCGAATCGAAGAACGCATAAGGGAGATGCACATGAACTACCTGCCGAACGATATCACCACCTCGGCGCCGGCTATGCCGAGCAACCGCTACGTGCTCCCCAGCTTCGAGGAGCGCACCCCCTACGGTTACAAGCGTCAGGACCCGTACGCAAAGCTGTTCGAGGACCGCATCATCTTCCTGGGCACCCAGGTGGACGACGCATCCGCTGACGACATCATGGCTCAGCTGCTGGTGCTGGAGGCACAGGACCCCGAGCGTGACATCACCCTGTACATCAACTCGCCCGGCGGCTCCTTCACCGCAATGACCGCTATCTACGACACCATGCAGTTCATCCGCCCCGAGATCCAGACCGTGTGCCTGGGCCAGGCGGCATCCGCTGCAGCGGTTCTGCTGGCTGCCGGTACCCCCGGCAAGCGTCTGGCACTGCCGAACGCTCGCGTGCTGATTCACCAGCCCGCGCTGAGCGGCCAGCAGGGCGGTCAGGCATCTGACATCGAGATTCACGCGAACGAGGTTATGCGTATGCGTGAGTGGACTGCACAGACCCTGGCACTGCACTCGGGCAAGACCTACGAGGAAGTTGACCGTTCCATTGAGCGCGACAACATTCTGACTGCGGCTGCTGCCCTGGAGTACGGCCTGGTCGATAAGGTGCTGGAGTCTCGTAAGCTGCGTAAGCCTGCGACCAACACCGCTATTTCCCACACCTAAACTTTAGTTTTGAGGAATATTCCCGAGCGTTTTTCGGGGGAGGGGCGGCATCGCTCCGTGTGCGAGCCTTCGGGCTGGTGCGCGGTGCGGTGCCGCCCTTTTTGCACCCGCCGGGTGGGGGCGGCGAACCAAGCTGATATGTGGCGTTGACCTGCTCTTTCTTGCCGGGCTTTAGCGTCACATACCTATCGTCATATGCCGGAGTATCAGCCTCGCCGCCGTCATAAAAGACGCGCTTTGTCATATGCCCGGTAAGTCCGTTCATTTGCGGTGCGTAATTCTGAGTTCCGGGGTGAACTCCGGTAGCCTTAGAGAAGGAGAAAATTCGAGTATTTCATACCGGTTTCTCACTCAAACTAAGGCGCCCACCACCCACCGGTGCCCCTCCTAAGAAATCACCGCAGACATCAGGTCACTGACCCTTCTGCACCGATTTCACCACGCCGATCGAAAGGGAATCTTCGTGGCCACAGACATCATTGTGCCTCCCGAACAGCCCAACGCCAGCATGCGATGCTCCTTCTGCAAGAAGACTCGCGCGCAGGTTTTCAAGATTGTGCTCGGCCCGAATGTTTCCATCTGCGACGAATGCGTGGAGCTGTGCGAGGAGATCCTCGCTGAAGAGCGTCTGAAGGTGAAATCCTCCGCGGCGGCGCCTGCATCTCAGCTGGCTACTCCGCGCGAAATTTACAGCTACCTCAACGACTACATCATCGGTCAGGACGCGGCGAAGCGGACCCTGGCGGTGGCGGTGTACAACCACTACAAGCGCATCCACGATATTGATAACCCGGTGCTGACCTCCCGCATTCTTTCGGCGACCGCGGGGGAGCAGGTGGAGCTGGGCAAGTCGAATATTCTGATGCTCGGACCGACCGGCTGCGGTAAAACCTACCTGGCGGCAACCCTGGCGAAGAAGCTGGATGTGCCCTTCGCCCTGGTCGACGCAACCACCCTCACCGAGGCGGGCTACGTGGGTGATGACGTGGAGAACATTCTGCTGCGCCTCATCAACGCCGCTGACGGTGATATTGCTAAGGCTCAGCGCGGCATCATCTACATTGACGAGATCGACAAGATTGCCCGCAAGGGCGGCGAGAACCTCTCCATCACCCGTGACGTGTCCGGTGAGGGCGTGCAGCAGGCGCTGCTGAAGATTATTGAGGGCACCGTGGCGACCGTACCGCCGGAGGGCGGACGCAAGCACCCGGCACACGCGAATATTGAGATTGATACCTCGAACATTCTCTTCATCGTGGCTGGCGCCTTCGACAATATTGACGACCGCATCGCAGCCCGAGTGGGTGCCGGCGGCATCGGTTTCGGCGCTGAACTGGGCGGTTCCGTGAAGAACCCACTGGACCAGATCATGCCCGAGGACCTGGCGCACTACGGCATTATCCCCGAGCTGATTGGCCGCCTGCCGGTCATCTCGACTCTGAGTGAGCTCAACGAAGAAGAGCTGGCTCGCGTGCTGACGGAACCGAAGAACGCGCTGCTCAAGCAGTACCGTCACCTCTTCGCCCTGGACGGCGTGGACCTGGTCCTCGACGACGCTGCGGTCGCGGCTATTGCCCGCCTCGCCGCCGAACGCGGCACCGGTGCCCGCGGCCTGCGCGCCATGATGGAGCAGATTCTGCAGCCGATTATGTTCGACATCCCGGACCGCACCGATGTGGTGTCCATCGTCATCGGTGAGGACACCGTGCTCAACGGCACGGAACCCCGCTACGTGCTGCAGGCGCCCGACCCCGAAACCGAGACCACCCGCACCGTAAAGGGGGAGGCGAAGGCCGCCTCCCTGAAGGAAGCGGACCGTCAGGCGGCATAACCGAATACTTCCAGCCGACAGGCTAGGGAATAAAGAAGCCGTCGCCCCTGTTATACGGGGTGACGGCTCACTAGCAGGTACTGCTCTCGCTGGCATGTCCTGAAGAACGTGTGCTGAAGAGCGTGTACCGAAGAATAAGCGCCGGCTCATAGAAGCGGCTGGCGCAACCGTATGAGAGAGGAACACTCATGGCTGAGAACGCACCCGCACAGGTTGATTTCTGGTTCGACCCGATTTGCCCCTGGTGCTGGATTACCTCCCGCTGGATTGGTGAGGTGCAGAAGGTCCGCAACATTGAGGTGACCTGGCGCCCCTTCTCCCTGTCCATGCACAACCAGGGCCGCGACCTGCCCGCCGACTACCAGGCAGCGATGAACAAGTCCTGGGCGCCGGCCCGCCTCATTACCGCTGTGCGCGAGCTGCACGGTAACGAGGTCATCAAGCCCCTCTACGACGCTCTGGGCGAGCAGATTCACCACAACAAGAACAAGGCTGATTCCTACCGCGACGCAATCGTCAAGGCGCTGGAGGAGGTTAACCTGCCCGCAGAGCTGGTGGATGTCGCCTTCACCGACCAGTACGATGAGCAGATGCGCGCCTCCCTGGATCTGGCACTGGAGACCGTGGGCGGCACCGATGTGGGTGTTCCGCTGATTTCCATTAACGGCACCGCTTTCTTCGGCCCGGTCATCTCCCCGAGCCCCGCCGGTGAAGAGGCTGGTAAGCTCTTTGACGGCGCCCTGGCGCTGGCTTCCTACCCCGGCTTCTTTGAGCTCAAGCGCCCCCGCACCGTGGGCCCGATTTTCCACGGCGAGGACGGCGAAGCCTAAACACAGCGGGAACTGAGGCTCGAAACGCCGGGGACTGAAGCCCCAAGACTCGAAAACCCCGAGCTCGGCAGAGCCCCTCGGCGATAGAGCCTCAACAGAGCATAAAAGTACCGCCCGGTCACACTGACCGGGCGGTAATTTCTGTCTAACGGTGCCGAATTGCCGGATGCGGGTCAGACTTGGCGGCTTCGGTTTTCAGAAACCGTCTTTCGTGCTTTCTGCGCCTTGCGCTGAGCCCTGCGCTCCAGAACCTTCGGGTGCGTCGCGCGCTGCACAATCTTCGTGTCGCGCATGTGGAAGGTGCGGGTCGCGGTGTACTGGACCGCCTCGTCCGAGGTGAACGCCAACATTGCGAACACCGCAACGCCCAGCTGGAAGAAAATCGTGGACAGCGGCAGGGAGTGGTGTCCCCACAGCACGCCGCCGGTAATCGCCATGAAGTTTAGCGCCGTCAGTAGCAGGGCCAGACGGCGAGCCTTGGAGGAGCCGCGCAGCGTGCTCCACAGCAGGAAGAGGTGGGCCGCAGAATAGACGGCTACGAAGCCCACCAACACCGCGCTGGTGATGGTCAGCAGCACGTCGCTATCCACCTGATCGAATAGGCTCAGCAAATCAAGATCGTCGCCGGATCCTTCCTCCAGCAGCTTGGCTCGCAGAGCCGGGCGGCTGAGCGCCAGAATGACGCTGTTGACAATATCGGCGAGGGTCACGGCGATGAGCATACCCGAACCAACCAGCAGACTCAGCGGCATGCGGTACGCCAGGTCGTGCGCGCTGGAGAGGTGAATTTCTTCCTGCTCCTGCGGCTCCAGACCCTCATTGTTCAGCACGATGACCGGGAGCGCGCCGTCCGTGCGGATCGCGTCACCGCCGCCGTTACGGGCGTGGTAGCCGGAGGAAAAATCGTGCAGAATCTCAACGTGAGTTTCCGGGTGGGCGTACTGAATGGACTCCACAATGTAGTCGCGTTCAAAGTCGGTTTCAGCATCGATGCGGTGCGTGACCTGCAGGGTGAAGAAGCTGAAACCCACACCGGAGTCGTAGGTGCCCGCCGCTAACCAATCCACCTGGTGACCACCAGGCAGAAGCCAGCCGTTCGGGGTTTTCCAGAAGCGCACGTGGTGGCGTTTCTCGGGGTTGCCGTCCACTTCCTTCTGGTAGGCGAAAGCCTGCGTCTTACCAAAAATTTTTAGCGGGGAGACCGGCGCCTCCGCGTAGGAACGGCGGGTGATGGTGGAGATAATAATCTTCCACGAGGAGACGAGGGTGACGTCGTCAGCACGGGTCCAGCCTGCATCCTGCATGACCTGGTGAATCTGCTCCTCGGTACCAATCAGGCCGATATTGACCGGGTCGCCGAGCAGGCCGTCCGGGGTGCGGGTGCGCCCAATGAAGTAATCGGGCACGTAGATGCGGGTCATGATGGCGTGAAAACGCGGTAGCGTCAGGTACGCGGTGACCGCCCAGAAGATAAAGGCGATGGGCACGCCCCAAAAAGAGTGGCCGACCGTATTCGCCAGAATCATGAAGGTCAGCACGAGGGCGGCGACGCCGGCGAAGATAAAGAAGAGAGTGTCCCAGAAATCAACCCAGAAGCTACGCGGCACGAGGTCTTGCGCCGCACCGCGCGTGTCAATATCGCCACGGTAAACCGGTGGCGAGGTGACTGGGGGAGCAACATCGCTACGTATAGGCCGCAGGACGCGTTTTTGGTGGGACATTCCCGCCCTTTCTGCAACATAGTTAGGGTCTTTGAATATCCATAACTATAGCAAGGGGCAGGTTATGTGAAGTACGCATTCCGGGCAGGGCTTAATCGCTTGGCTCGATAGCCCCGCCGCAGAAAAACGCGGTACAACGCGGAGTGCTGGCGTTGCCGCGCGAAAGAAATAAAGGGTGACCCTACTCGGGGAGGGGCTTAGCCTCCACCGCGGCGCGGGCGGCGGCAATAGTGCTTTCGTGGTGCAGCATGTCGCGGCTTTCACGCATGAGGCGCACCCACTTGCGGGTCAGTTCCTCAAGTTGCTGAGCGGTCAACGAACCGGAGGCGATGCTCGCCTCATCGGTGGCGGCGCTGGTGGAAATATGCTGAAGCCAGAGTTCATACACTTCGTTGGTGTAGCTGGCACGCAGCGCCTGGGCATGTTCACGTGCCTGGCTGATGTACTCGTTCAGGCTCGTGTGATAGTGCTGAAGCTGATCGGGGGAAATGTTGGCTTGTGCTCCTGGCGGCGTGCTCGGGGTTGAGCTCTGCCTCGCCTGAGGCTCTTGCGGTAATCCGGAAGATGAAGAGTGTGAATTCATAGTAATTATGGGTGCGCCTACTTTGGCGCGGGTCAGAGTCAGGACGCATCGCTGCGCCTGACGGGTGGTTTACTGTCGTGCGGTTGGTCGGGGTATGTCGTTACTCGTACCGGTGATTTGTCCGTTGCTGAAGTTGAATAGAGGGTTGTTCCTGATGGTAAAACCCTCGCATCAACAATCATACATAAAGTGACAGTCAATCTCATAAGGTTGATTATGCTCTTTGCACATTGATGAACAGAAAAAGGGATTGAAAATCCCACATAATCCCTACAGAACAGCAGACTAAAACCCACATTATTGGGGGAGGAGGTTGTGAAGGTGCTAGGGATGGGTACGGGCACCCGCGGGTACCGAATGTGTAAAGCCTCTAGTCAGAGTCGTAAAAGCGCCATACAAAGCACCGCCCGCAGTCGAGCATCACGCTCTCCGGGTACCTTGCCTGCAGAAACCAACGAACCGCAGACACAGAAAACGGGGCGGTACCGTCAATCGGTACCGCCCCGTCCTCAACACCAACTCGGTGTTATGTCACTAAGCAATGAACGTTAGATTCGATTACTCAGCTGCTTCTTCCACAACGAGCACAACGTCGCGAACCTCCAGCTCGCCCTCAGCTGCCACCAGGGACAGCTCACGAGCGTTACCTGCAGCCTTTAGGTCAGCCATGCCAGCGGCAATGCGATCCAGCTGAGCCTGGGGAGCCGCAATAGTTGCGGACTCAACCTCGGTGCGCTGCTTAACCTTCGCGTCGCTCTTAGCCTTACGCAGGCCGCCCAGAGCCTCAGCAACATCCGGCAGGATCTGCTTCAGCGACTCAATCTGAGCCGGGTCAGCGTCCGCCAGGACCCACTGAGCAGAAATGCCAGCAGTCGGGTTCTGTGCAGAGTACTCAGCCAGCAGGGTGCCTTCCAGAATGGGCAGTGCCTGCGGCCACTCGGCGCGGTGTACGCTACCTGCACGCCACCAGGACCAAATCTCTTCGGTCACGAACGGCAGGAAGGGTGCGAACAGGCGCAGCAGAGCATCCAGGGTGGTTGCCAGTGCGGCCAGGACAGAAGCCTGCTCCTGCTCGCCGCGAGCACCGTACGCACGGTCCTTAATCAGCTCAACGAAGTCGTCGGTGAAGGACCAGAAGAAGCTCTCGCAAATCTGCAGGGCACGAGCGTACTCGTACTTCTCGAACGCTGCGGTTGCTTCCTCAATCAGGTACGCCAGGCGAGCCAGCAGGGAACGGTCCAGAGCGTTAATCAGCACGCGGCCCTGAGCCTGAGAAGTGATGACGGACTTCTCGGTAGCGCCCAGGTTCAGCACGAACTTGGATGCGTTCAGCAGCTTGATGGCAAGGCGGCGGCCAATCTTCATCTGGCCTTCGTCGTAGGCGGTGTCAGCACCCAGGCGAGCGGAAGCAGCCCAGTAGCGCACAGCGTCCGAACCGTACTTCTCCAGAACCTCGTTCGGGACCACAACATTGCCCTTGGACTTGGACATCTTCTTGCGGTCCGGGTCGAGAATCCAGCCGGAGAGCGCGGTGTTGTACCACGGCACGGAGGAAGCCAGGGTCTCCGCACGAACAGCGGTGGAGAACAGCCAGGTACGGATAATGTCGTGACCCTGCGGGCGCAGATCCATGGGGAAGGTCTTTGCGTGCAGGTCCGGGTCCACGCCCCAGCCGGTCGCAATCTGCGGGGTCAGGGAGGAGGTAGCCCAGGTGTCCAGAACGTCCGGGTCGGCAATGAAGCCGCCCGCTACGCCGCGCTGATCCTCGGTGTAACCGGGAGCAGCCTGAGAGGCGGGGTCAACCGGCAGCATGTCCTCAGAAGGCAGAATCGGGTTCTCGTAGTCCGGCTCGCCCTCAGCGTCCAACGGGTACCAGACGGGGAAGGGAACGCCGAAGAAACGCTGGCGAGAAATCAGCCAGTCGCCGTTCAGACCCTCAACCCAGTTCTCGTAGCGGCTACGCATGAAGGAGGGGTACCAGTTCATCTCACGGCCACGCTCGATGAGCTTCTCGCGGCGCGCAGCGTCACGGCCACCGTTGCGGATGTACCACTGGCGGGAAGCAACGATTTCGAGGGGCTTGTCGCCCTTCTCGTAGAACTTCACGGGGTGGGTAATCGGCTTGGGGTCGCCGTCCATTTCGCCAGCCTCAACCAGCATTTCCACGACGGTCTTCTGTGCGGTGAAGACGGTGGCGCCAGCCATGCGCTCGTAGCGCTCGCGACCCTCAGCGGAGGTGATCCATTCGGGGGTTTCGCGGGAGAATCGGCCGTCGCGACCGATGAGGGCGCGGGTGTCCAGCTGCAGTTCACGCCACCAGGTGACGTCGGTGGTGTCACCGAAGGTACAGATCATGGCGATACCGGCACCCTTGTCGGGCTGTGCCAGCGGGTGCGCCTTAATCTCGACCTCAACGCCGAACAGCGGGGAGGTGACGGTGGTGCCGAACAGCGGCTTGTAACGCTCGTCGTCCGGGTGCGCCACGAGAGCCACACAGGAGGGCAGCAGCTCGGGGCGGGTGGTCTCAATCCAGACCTTCTCGCCGTTGGGGCGGTGGAAGCTGATGCGGTGGTACGCGCCGGGGCGTTCCTTGTCTTCCAGCTCTGCCTGTGCCACTGCGGTACGGAAGGTGACGTCCCACATGGTCGGTGCTTCTGCCATGTAGGCGTTGCCTGCTTCCAGGTCCTTCAGGAAGGCGAGCTGGGAGACCTTGCGGGAGTGCGCGTCGATGGTGCGGTAGGTGCGCGACCAGTCAACGGACAGACCCAGGGTGGTGAAGAGGTTTTCGAAGACCTTCTCGTCTTCAACCGCGAGCTCTTCACAGAGTTCAATGAAGTTGTTGCGGGAGATACGCGGCCACTTTGCCTGGCTGCGGTCGGGCTTGGGGGTGCCGTCTGCCTTCCAGGTGATCAGGTCACGGAAGGAATCGTTGTCTGCCACGGAGGGATCGCAGAGAACGCCGTAGTAGTTCTGAACGCGGCGTTCGGTGGGCAGGCCGTTGTCATCCCAGCCGAGGGGGTAGAACACGTTCTTGCCGGTCATGCGCTGGTAGCGTGCAATGACGTCGGTCTGGGTGTAGGAGAACATGTGACCCACGTGCAGGGAGCCGGATGCGGTCGGCGGCGGGGTGTCAATGGAGTAGACCTGTTCGCGAGTGGTGTTCTCGTCGAATGCGTAGGTCTTCTCGTCGGCCCAGCGCTGCGAGAGCTTCTCTTCGAGGCCTTCGAGGGCGGGGCGGTCGGGAACGTTAATCTGTACGGGCGAGTCTGAGCCCAAAATGTTTTCAGCCATAACGGCTATTTTCTCATATTCACGGCATTCTCTCAGCTCCAGGGGAATTCTGCGCTGTGCTTGCCTGTTCGTACTGCTTGATTGCGGCTTCTAGACGTGCCAGGAGGGGCTTGTATTGGCGCACAAATTGTGCCCTGCGTACTGCGGCGCGTACCCCTCTGGAGGCGGTGATTTCCTGCCAGCTGGCGGGGTCGAGGTAGCTCTGCCCGAGCAGCAGATGCACCTCAGAACTATAGGGGGTTCCGGTGGCGGCACGGATAGTGCGCGCCCGCTGCTGGAGTGCTTGGCGCTGCTCTTTAAGAGAGGTGATGCGCTGGTGCGGTATTGCTGTCATGTGGAGGTTCCCAATATGAGGAGTAATCGGCGATTCAGTGACAAACTCGGTGGAAACGGTAATGGGGGAGAGACCCCCTAATATTGCTGCCCCTGATTACCTGCAGTGTATGCGCGAAAATCTGCAGTATCAATGCCCACGAATCCTTCTCAGCAGAGCGGGCGCGGCGTAGACTGAAGATACACGACCTTTGAGGAGTTGCCAATGAGTTCTCTGAGTATTTTTGGTTTGGGCACGTCTGAAACCGTTCTGCTGATACTGCACCTGGTGCTGGTTGCGTTGTGCGTCTGGCATTTGACGGTGCGTAGCGGTTACGGTGAGGCGCGTATGCGTTTCGTACTGCCTCTGATTGCGTTCATGCCCGGTGCCGCGATTCTTTATCTGATGTCGGCGCGTGAAGGCACGGTCCCTCCGGACACCATCAAGACCGGTAGTAGCTCGCCCGTGTATTTTGAGCACCGCCTCGGGTTCCGTGACGGCGGCAGGAGTCGTTGGGGTTTGCCTCGTCGCCGCAAGTAGTAGGTGTGACAGCGTCTGTACCGTTCGTCCTGAATGGTGGCATTGTCGGCATCTATCTCGCTATCGAAAATTTCAAAATACATGCCCGCGGGTCTGCTCGAACAGAGCACCCGCGGGCATCACTCTACTAGGATTAAAGTATGACTGAGAACACCCACATTCCTGCATCTCCTTTCCTGCCCCATACCGGCGACGGCAAAGTTGCCGTGGTGACCGGCGCCTCCAGCGGTATTGGCCGAGCCACCGTGCAGCAGCTAGTAGCAAGCGGCTGGACCGTCTATGCTCTGGCTCGTCGCACCGACCGCCTCTACACTCTCTACGCGGAAACCGGCGCTCACCCGGTGACCTGCGACGTGACCGACGAGCATTCCGTCCGCTTTGTTGCCGAGCAGATCCTGGAGGAGCAAGGCACCATTGACGCCCTGGTCAATATTGCCGGTGGTGCTATTGGCGTGGATAAGGTTGCCGACGGCAAGCCTACCGATTATTTGAAGATGTACCAGATGAATGTTCTCGGTATTCTGCACATGGTGCGTGCCTTCGCGGAGGCGTTGCGCCTGAACGGTCACGGCACGATCCTGAACCTGACCTCCACTGCAGCCGAGCACGGTTACGAGGGCGGTGCCGGATACAATGCGGCGAAGTTCGGCGCTCGCGGCCTGACGGAGGCGCTCCGCCTGGAAGAAGCGGAATATAACGTTCGCGTGATTGAGATTTGCCCGGGCATGGTGCACACCGAGGAGTTCTCCCTAAATCGTCTGGGTTCCAAGGAAGCCGCCGAGCGCGTCTATGCGGGTGTTGAGAAGCCGCTGACCGCCGAGGATGTGGCGCAGACCGTGACCTTTGCGCTGAACGTTCCGCACCACGTGAACCTTGACCGCATTACGATTCGCCCGGTGGCGCAGCCCAGCCAGTTCAAGGTGATTCGCAAGGAGAGCTAAGCTTTGTGCTCTTGCGTCCGCTGATGCGGGGTTTTGTGTTTGCCTCGCCTGCATTCCTGATTCTTGGGATGCGGGCGAGGCTTTTTTTGTTGGTGCGCCCGGTAGGTCTGTGGCTTGTGTGGAGCTTTGGTCCGGGTGCCATGCGGGGTGGGAATAGGTGGGGGAGAGGTATCAAGGAGTACTTGATGGAACTATAAAGTGGTACGTGAGACTTTAAGGTTTACTATGGTGAAATAGTTGGGGTGAAATTATCCATGGAAAGTATCATATTTTCTTCAAATGCAATCAAAATGTAGGGTTGCCGGCGTTCATATGTCAGTACATGACCACAAAACACCATAATTGGTCTGTATTAACTCTCAACTTTAGGGGTGGTTTTATAACGATTTCATTACAGTTACTTAAAGCGGGCATTAAGAAGGCAGAAGACTCAGAGTTGGGTGTTAGCCTTTTAGCAGTCACACCCATGTGTGAATCTGCGCGCCCCTCAAAGACGGAGGCACACCGCGTAGGTTCACCACCGATAATTCAGAGATCGAGGAAAAATGTCGAAGACTACCCGTCGCGTTTACAAGATCGCAGCAGCGGCAGCCTTTACTGCTGGTTCCGTGGCAGCAATCCCGGCAACTTTCGCGGCAGAAGCACCCGCTGATCAGCAGCAGCAGGTTGTCGACCAGAAGGCAACTGCTCAGACTTCTTCCCTGCCCGGCGGCAACGCAACCGAGACCCCCAAGGCTGAAGCTCCTAAGACTGAAGCACCTAAGGCTGAGGCAACCGAGGCTCCCAAGGCAGAGACTCCTAAGACTGAGGCTACCGAGGCTCCCAAGGCAGAGACTCCTAAGGCAGAGACTCCCAAGGCTGAAGCAACCGAGGCTCCTAAGGCTGAAGCTCCTAAGGCTGAAGCTCCTAAGGCTGAGGCAACCGAAGCACCTAAGGCTGAGACTCCTAAGGCTGAGACTCCTAAGGCTGAAACCCCCAAGGCTGAGACTCCTAAGGCTGAGACCCCTGCTCCCGCAACCCCCGAGCCCACCACTCCCTCCACCCCGGCTCCCGAGGCGAAGCAGGCTAACCCCTTCGTCTCCATCGAGAACGCACGCTTCTCCGGTGATGCGCAGTTTAACACCGTGAGCGTTGTTGGTACCGGCTTCTACGGCGAGAAGGTCGGCCCCGGCGTTCAGGTCAGCATCTACGCGCTGGATGAGAACCAGCAGATTACCGGTGACGCCATCACCACCGTGTCCGTGTCTGCGGACCAGATTCAGGATGGCTCCTTCAAGACTTCCTTCACTGTCGAGGCAAGCAAGCTGCCCGCCGGCGCTTCCTACGCTCTGGTTGCTGTGAGCAACCCTCAGGCTGCTCAGGCTGACCAGAAGCTCGTGGCTCTCTCCTCCTTCAAGGTCACCGAGTCCACCTCTCCCGAGGCACCCAAGAACAAAGAGACCCCCGCTCCCGTGACCCCGGCACCGGAGACCCCCAAGGCTGACGAGACTCCCGCTCCCGTGACCCCGGCACCGGAGACCCCGAAGGCTGACGAGACCCCGGCACCCGAGGCTCCCAAGACTGAAGCACCCAAGGAAGAAACTCCTGCTCCGGAAGCACCTAAGACTGAGACCCCCAAGGCTGACGAGACCCCCGCTCCGGAGGCTCCCGCAGCACCCGAGAACGCAACCCTCACCACCGAGGACGCTTCCCTGAACCCGAACGATCAGTACAACGTCCTGACCTTCAACGGCTCCGGCTTCACCCACGAGTCCGTCGCTAACGGTGTGCAGATCGCTATCTTCCGCCTGGATGCAAACGGCAACATCACCGGCGACGCTCTGGCAACCCACGACGTACCCGCTTCTGAAATCGTGAACGGCACCTTCCGCGTCAAGGTCAGCGTTCTTGCTGAACTGCTGCAGCCCGGTTACGCCTACGCAATGGTGGCAACCAGCGACCCCAACGGCCCGGTACACCAGGTTGCAGTCACCACCGCCACCGTGAGCGATGCGAACAACCCCGCACCGACCCTGCCGGCAGCTACCGAGGACGAGAGCACCACCGTTCGCGATAACGGCGACGGCACCACCAGCGTCTTCACCGCTGAAATGCGCGAAGACGGTTCGGTTGTCGTAACCGAGACCCGCATGCCCTCTTCTCAGGCACCCAAGGCTAAGGTTGGTAACGCATCCGCTGCTACCTCCTCTAGCTCCAAGGGCCACACTGTAGGCGTCTCCGGCACCAAGGGCTCGGCTCAGGCTTCCTCCTCCTCGAAGCAGCAGCTGGCACACACCGGTGCTGAGGGTGTTGCAGGTATCGCAGGCGTTGGCGCCGCAGCTCTGATTGCTGGTGCCGCACTGATGCTCCTGCGCCGCCGCAGCCTCTAATAGCTCAGCCTCTATAGGCTAGGCTCTGAATATCTGATACTCGCCGCAAGGTGAGTGATTCAAGTGCCGCCAATACTCTGAAAGGGTATTGGCGGCACTTTTGCATGCCAGCAGTTTTTTGCGTGCCAGCAGTTTTTGTTGAGCTGTTCTTTGGATCTGGGGGGGGGG
>NZ_KV821875.1:0-62791 GCF_001815755.1 Rothia sp. HMSC061C12 | reverse complement strand
GGGGGGGGGGCTGGCAAGGGGGGTGCGGCAAGCGGGGTGAGAGGAGTGGCTCTTCCGTATTGGGGGTGCAGACTGGCGTAACGGAATGATTTTGTCGACTTATTTTGTGCGTGGTTATTGGTATGCACGCTTGTAATCAATGCGCATGTAAAAGTGGTGTGACCTGCGATTTTTTCACTTAAAAGAAATAAATTAAATGCATGAATGTGCAGAATATTTTTATCTCAAATCCATTAAAACTGCATATGCATGCAATAAAACCTTGAACCTCAAGGGAGAGTTGAAAAATTTCGCCTAGTCCATGCAATTTGAGTGCTCTTGATACTGTTCCGGAGAGTAAAAAATATTCCATGTGGGTTATTGCACAAGAAAATAGTCAGGACGTAAAGCGTATTTACAGCAATAACCTAAAAAGTATTGTTAGTGTGGAATTACCGATAAATAGAGCGATTCCCTTCGCGGCAACTTCCACCATTACATGAATGTTATGACTAGTCCGTGCGTTATAGCGTTCATTCCCGAAGAGGTACCCAACCATCTTCAATCCGTGGCACCCTCCGGAGGGTATCGTTCACACTCACAGAAAAGGTGTGTTCCATGCCCGAACCCGCTCACTCAAAAACCCGAGCAACAGCCGCTATTGCTGCATCCGTCCTGTCCGTTACCGGTGTTGGTACTGCGCACGCAGATGTGCAGGTGCAAAATACCGGCGGAATTGCTTCATCGACTGCGGTAGAACCCGACAATCCCCCCTCCGCAACAAACGCAACCCCCATCGAAAACGTTGCCACCCAAACCTCCCCGCAGGTGTACGTCGAGCAGGGCGTCGTCATTAACCCGGCACGTTCCCAGAGCATCACCGTCACCGGTGAAGGCTTTACCGGCGGTGCCGTTGAACGTTACGGTGTGGCAGTGTACGTGAGCGAATACCGCCAGTACCCCCTCTACGCACTGGGCCGCGGCTCTGCAGTGACGATGACCCTCGTGCCCGAACTCGATGTGGACGGTGGCCGTTTCAGCACCCAGTTGACCCTGCCTGCAGGTACCCTCGACCCCAACCAGCAGTACGTCGTCGCAACTGCCGTGGTTGACCCTGCCAAGGGCTACGCGACGGAGGATCCCTCCTACAACTCCTCTGCACCGCTGGAGCTGCTGCCCGCAAATACTCAGGATGAGCCGCTGAATGCTCAGATTCTCTCGGGCCAGATGGAAATTCCACAGGAGAAGAACCTGGTGGTTTACAAGGTCACCGGCCTGGGTGAAGCGCAGGCATTTGAAGTGATGACCTACGTCTACGCCTTGGATAGCCAGGGTAACCGCATGCTGCTGGCTGTTTCTCCCGCGCGCGCCGACGTTGTGAACGGTACCCTCCTGGATGGCATTGAGGTGCCCGGATCCATGCTGGAAGAAGTTCAGAACGTCCACGAGAATCTGCGTTACGTGCTGAGCGTTGAGGTGGCTCCCTCTGCAGCTAATGGTTACACCGCCCAGGAAGTTGAGGTTCCCTTCATGAATGGTTGGAATGTACAGAATGGCTCCGCTCCGGTTGCCACCGCTGAGCGTGCAATGGCGGAGCAGGCACAGTTCAAGAAGAAGCAGTCTGCAGAGGAAGCGCAGCCCGAGCAGGCTACCCAGCCGACTCAGGGTGTTCAGTCCGAGCAGGTGGCCTCCTCGAATACTGCCGAGCAGTTCGACCACGTGCTGCCCGAGGATGATCCGCGCCGCCACTACGACCTGCCGCGTAACACCCTCTTTGACCGCGTCCATGACACCACCAAAGAAGACACTACCGAAGAACAGACCAACGACACCGCTAACCCCGTGATGACCGCCCGCCTGCACGTAGAAGAAACCGTAGTTCCTGAAAACGACTCAGCTAAGACCCTGACCCTGCGTGGCGAGGGCTTCACCGGTGTCAGCTCGGTACACCTGATGGTTAGTGCTGTCGACGAATACGGTGTGGCAATCGGCGGCGTGATTGCTTCGGCTGATGTCTCTGAGATTGATGCCTCCGGTGCTTTCACTGCCCAGGTGCAGATTCCTGGCTCGGCACTCAAGCCCGGCACTACCTACCGTGTGAGTGCTGTGGCGGAGGATGAGCAGGGTACTGTGCGCATGGTCAATGGCGGCTTTACTGTCGAACGCGATGGCGTGGATAGCCAGCCCGCAGCCCCCCTGCCCACTACCCCTGAGCAGGATGCGCCCACTGTCGAGGCTCCCGCAGCCGACACTCCCGCGGTCGAGACTCCCGCGGTCGATGCTTCGGTGCCTACTGAGCCTGCGGCTGATCAGGCTTCTGCTACCGAGCAGAAAGCGGGGGAGAGCGGCGCTGAGCAGAAGAATGACGCTCCGGCTAGTGATCAGGGTGCTCCCGCGCAGAATGTCCCTGCACAGAACGCCTCTGCACAGAAGGTTGAAGCGCAGAAGGGCAACGCGCAGAAGGCCGAAGCACAGGCATCTGGCTCCCAGAAGGTTGCCTCCGGTGCCCAGCAGAAGCGCGAGCAGTTGGCGGCTACCGGCGCCTCCAATATGTTGGTCATTAGTGCCGCTGGATCGCTGTCACTGCTTGCCGGTATGCGTTTGAGCCGCCGTCGCCGTAGTGAGATGCAGCTCAGTTCTCGCCGCTAAAACGGGGTAATTATTGCCCCACTAGGCAAAATACGCATATAGATGTAGGGATGTCCGAAATGCAAGATTCGGGCGTCCCTACATCTTTAACTTTTTCTAAGGTTATACCTATAATTTAGAGTGCTGTCATAGACGGTACTATCACTCTTTACCACCTCGTTCACCCGAGGTGAGGAGTCGCTGTGAAGCGCCTCCGGTCACCGATATCAGAGAACCGTTATTCTGCGCCTACTTCCGACCTTTGGGCGCAGGAGTCACACGACGATTCATCACACTCACTCACGAAAATAGGTGACCATGTTTTCCACGCAGCGAACTGCTCGCGGCGCGGCGCTAGTAGCGTCTGCCGCCCTCGGTTTGGGTGGCTCCGTCGCGCCTGCAACTCTGGCCCCCGCCACCTTTGCCTCTGCCGCTCACGCGCAGACTCAGCAGACCCCGAAGCCTGAACTTCCCATCGCCGTTGCCGCCGATGTGGTTAGCCACGACATTACCTTGGACCTGGTTGCTCAGAGCAATGACTACACCCTGCTGTCGTTGACCGGTGTAACCTCTTTGGAGAATCTGAGGGTTCGCCTGTCCGCCATCTCCGTTGAAGATGGCGTTGTGGCGACCATGACCGTACCCGCAGCCCAGATGACTGCCTCAAAGAATGAAGAAGGCAATATTGAGCTGAGCATCCACCAGCGCCTCAACGTTGAGCAGCCGTACATGGTGGAAATTGAGAATCTGAGCAACGGCGAGACTGTCTCCGTTGAGTTTATGCCCGAGTACGGTGTAACAGTCGACGAGATTATGGCTAGCAGCCAGAACATTTTCTTCCCGGACACCCCCGGTGTTCCCCGTGCTAACCGCGTGGAGGCGAATCCTGCCCCCGAGGTGTCCCTGAGCCCCAGCGCATCCCCGAGTGCCGCGAAGGATAGCCCGCGCCCGACGGTCGCCCCGGTACCTTCTGAAGCGCCGTCTGCATCGCAGAAAGTTTCGGCTCGTCCTTCTGCGAGTGCATCTGCTAGCGCCTCGGTGAGTGCGTCTGCCAGTGCTTCTGCTTCGGTGAGTTCTTCTACCAATGATGCGGCACCCGCTGAGGTGACCGAGGATCGTCTGTTGGTGCACTCCCGCTCCGATCGGGCTCCTGCGGAGACCCGTGAGGCGACCCTGGAAATTTCTACCGCAGAGCTGCGCGGATCGGATGAGCTGCAGCCGATTAGCGTGCGCGCTAGGAACGTTGCGGAGAGCGGCCTGGGCTATGACGTGATGGTCTTTGAAATGCCTGCTGACGGCGGTGCCGTGGGTTCACCGCTGGCGACCACGCATGTGAGCCCTCAGCAGGTGACTGATGCTTCTTTCTCTGCTGATTTGAAGGTTCCCGGTACCTCTTTGAATGCGGGTAAGCGCTACCGTGTGGTTGTGGTGGGTGGTAACTCCACTGAGGAGCTGCAGCTCATGGCGACCAGTGCTTTTGGTGTGAGTGTGATTCAGCGTGCGGTTCCTGTTGATCCGGCTCCGAAGCCTACGAATACTGTTGTTCACCCGCAGATTCCGATGATTTCTGATGCGAATCAGCGTGTGAGCCCATCGGCCCCTTCGGGTCGCGTGAGCACTGTGGATTCTTCAGATGCCTCTGCGGATGCTCAAGATTTGGTGACTGATTCTGTTGCTAAGATCCCGTCGGTGGATAGCGCTCTGGGCTATATTGTGCAGACGCAGCAGTCGGCGCGTGCGATTACCGCGCAGGCTCGTAGTTCTGTGGCTGAGACTGCGGTGGTTCCTTCGACGATGGTGATGTCTGGTTATGCGGTGATGTTGCCGGGGCGTACCGTGGTGAACCTGTTGGGTTACCAGTCTGCTGAGGGGGAGACGGTGACTGTTGCTTCGCCTCAGGAGAATGTGGGTGCTGCAGGTTCGGGTAGTTTCTATACGCGTAGCTCGAAGTCGCGCGGTGATTCTGCCGGTTCGAAGCTGGAGGCGAGCGCTCAGGATAATGGCCCGCTGCCGGAGGGTACCTTGCCGCTGAGTATTGCTCTGCTGGGTTCGGTTGCCTTTGTGGGTACTGCTGTTGCGGTTAATGTGTATCGTCGCCGCCTTGAGGGTGCTGAGGAGCTGGGTGCTGAGTAGGTCAGCTATTTGTTGCTTAGCGCTGTGAGGCGTGGCTCTCTGTAGGGGAGTTGTTGAGTGGGAGGCGCTCTGTCGGGTGCGTGCCGTATGGGTGCGTGTTCGGTGGGGCGCCTTC
Organism: Rothia sp. HMSC061C12; assembly: GCF_001815755.1. Classification (NCBI taxonomy): domain Bacteria; kingdom Bacillati; phylum Actinomycetota; class Actinomycetes; order Micrococcales; family Micrococcaceae; genus Rothia; species Rothia sp. HMSC061C12. The sequence goes on along the minus strand of NZ_KV821875.1, from coordinate 57,936 downwards.
TGCGTGCCCGGATGTTTGACTCTATTGCGCGGTGGTCTGGTGCGCCTTGGGGCGGTGTAAAAATCTCTTTTTGGTGCACTTTAGAGAATATATTTTGACATTCGAATTTTGCGTTATTTATATCTCAGTAAAGTAATTAATTCCCTTTTATTTCGGTAATTATTGCGACATAAAGTTTTAGCACATGAATGCAATGCAACATTAAGTGCAATATCCGTGTTAGGCTAGGGTGTAACCGACGTACTGGTGCGCAAATACTTGGATAGAAACACCGGGCTTGTGGTGAGCCTTCCCTAGTCCAGGCTTTGCGCCTACATCGATCGAAATGGCGCACATGACTATCACTCGACTTCCGAAACGCATTCATGCTCTTTCGCTTGCAGCCGCTTTAGGTGCAAGCGCTTTTGTGCTTCCTGGCGCCTCCGCAGTAGAGGCTGAAGCAATTAACGTGAATGATTGCCTGGCGGCTCTGGTTAATAGCGAATTTGAATCGAGTTGCCCCTATGAAGACCTCGAAATTGAGGTCGACACTATTGAGATTCAGATTCAGTCCATCAAGGACGGTCAGGCAACCATTAAGCTCGCCCCCCTCTATGAGGGCGGCTACGTGGGCGATGCCTCTAGGGTGTACCTGGTAATGCAGTACTACGACGCCACTGGCACGTTGCTTGGGTCTGACACTTACGAGCCCTCCGCAATGCAGGTTGAGCGTGCGGACGACGGCTCGATGCTCGTCACCTTTGAGATGCCGCAGATGCCCCAGGAGGGCTACTACTCCATGAGCGTCATGGACCTGACGACCTCCGACGCGGGCTATGGCGAATTCATGATTTCTGAGGGTTCCCTCGTTCCGCACGCTATCCCGATTGAGGATGACTCTGACGAGGTGATGGTGGACAAGAAGGAAAACGCCCACCAGGTGCCGACCATTGACGAGCTAAAGACGATGGAAAAGCTTCGTGAAGAGGAGCAGAAGAACCAGCAGGCTGCAGATCAGAAGGGTAGCAAGGATAAGGTTAAGACTGAGGTGCCTTCCGAGTCTGCTGAAAACCCGAACCTCGAAACCCACACGCAGAAGCTGGAGCAGGTCCCCGGCGGATTGACCTCTTCTCGCGATACTCAGACCCTGAGTGTTGCGGAACTGAAGGTCGCCTATGCTGAGGTTCGCTCTGATAAGGAAACCAAGCCGGTGACTATCAGTGCAGCGCGTCTGCCCGCGAATGCGGCTGGCTACGACCTAATCGTGGTTGAAACCGATATGAGTGGCAACCATAAGGGTGATGCGCTGTCCATTACACACATCAGCTCTGATCGCATTGTGAATGGCGCGTTCAAGGAAGAGGTCGGCATGCCCGGCTCTCTTCTGAAGACCGGCTCGGTGTACACCGCCTACCTGGTGCATGCGGACGATACTGAGTATGCGGAAGAAGTTGTCTCGGTGCGATTCAAGGTCAGTGGTGAGGCGACCGGCAACTCAACCTCCTTGACGAAGGATGAGTCGCCCCGCCAGGATGCAAGCGCATCGCTCACGTCCAGCACCAATGCGGCCGAGGCGACCGGTACCACTCAGGGTAGCCCCTCGGCTGCTACTAGCGCCGTCTCGACTCGTTCTGATGACACCCAGTCGGGCTCGGGTCAGTCTGCCGCGAGCGCACCCCGCTCCACTCTGGATGCGGTGAGCGCCATGTCCAAGGCAAAGGAAGCGAAGGCTGAGCGTCAGCGTCAGGCTCTGCAGGCTTTGGCTCAGGCACGTACGATGGCTCCGCGTTCGGCTTTTGAGCCGACTCGCACCAATCAGATTTCGGCGTACAGTTCGGGCTCTGATCCGGCATCTATCGCTGCTACCGCGAAGCTGGATGCTTTGACGGATGAAGAAAAGGCAGCGTCGGCAGCTTCTGGTAACGGAAATAAGGGTTTCACCCCCGTGGTTCATTCGGAGTCTAATAATCGTTCAGCTACGGTGAACTCGAATACCACTCAGGTGCACTCCACCGCGAATGCTGAGCGTCAGGATGGCGTGAAGGCTGCAGCTTCGGCGGAGTCTCCCGCTAGTGAAGAGGTCGCGCAGCACGGTGTAGCTTTCTGGGCTCTTGGAGGCACCGGTTTGGCGCTGGTGGTTGGTGCCGCGTGGCTGGCTCACCGCAGGGGAGTCCTCGGCGGCTAACGCCCCTAATCCGTGCTTTTTGACGGCATCGCATAGTATATTCGTTGTTTCATGAGGAACACTCACCCCCGCTATCTGTTGGTGCAGATTCCAGGGGGCGAGTCGTGCATTCAGGGTGTTCAAAAAAACTCTACCCTCGCGTGAATGAACCTTAAGGTTCGTGATAGGGTTGAAATAACCGATAAATAGATGCGAGCTGTTGTCAGGTCCTCTTCACCTGAAATATGAAGCGGAGTGTGGTACGACGAATCCGGGTGCATGTCGCACTCGGGGGTCCGCGCGGCACATGAGGAACGGGCAGTAGCACGCACATTTCCACCATGAAAAGATGCATTGCATGAGTATTTATTCAGCGAAGCACCGTATTGTCACCGCAACCATTTTGGTTGCGGGGCTTCAGTGCGGGCTTGTTGTACCCTCTGTCGCAACGGAAGCGCCCGTCACGACGCACTCTGCCGTGCAAAAAACTACGACCCTGGACGCGACCCCGAATCAAACTGAACAGAACCCGGAGGTTCAGGGTGCCGCCTCCACAATCACCATGAAGGCGCAGCTCAAGGATGATGGTTACCTGCTACGCTGGACAGGCTTCCCCGAAGATTTGGAGGCCTCCAGCGTTCTAGTTGACGTGAACTTCTACACCCCTTCCGGTGAGTACGGTGGCTCCATTCTGGAGAACCCGGCCCTCTCTGAAGGAACCAAGGAAGGGGAGCTGAACCTCCTGATGAGCCCGGCAACGGACTCGAACGTCGTGTACGTGATCGTTCTGGAGGATACGGTCCACGGCGCCTCCTACGAATTTTTTGTGACCGAGCGGGGGAACCGCCTGGTCCAGGCTGCTGACCCGCGCAACGGTAAGGTAAAGCCCACTCAGCCGCCGGTCGACATTGAGCGTGAAGAGGGAGGAGCCCCCGAAGAGACTGCCACCCCCAGCCCCGGGGCAGTGAGCCTGCCTTCGCCTACCGCTACTGACACGGTCCGCCGTACCGTAGACAACCCGCAGAACAAGGATTCTGGCCAGTACGTTATCTCCGAAGACAATAGCGTGTATGACCCGATGAATCAGCGCAAGGGCAAGGCGTACCTGTCCATTCAGGACTCGCAGGGTGACTCTCGGGATGATACGAAGCCTGTTACGGTCCGTGCCACGAACTTCCCCCAGAATGACAAGGGTTACGACCTGATCGTCATGGAAATCGACTCCAACGGCAACACTGTGGGTGACGCGCTCGCCATTGTGCACGTTAGTCCGGAATCGATTTCTGCGGGCGCTTTCGAAGCGGTGATTGGTGTGCCCGGTGCGTCCCTACAGATTGGTAAGACGTACCTGGTGGCGGCTTTTGATGCTGCCGGTGACGGTAACCTTCAGCTCAATACGGTGCGTTTTACGGTGACTCAGGCGTCTTCTGAGGGCGGTGGATCATCGTCCGGTTCTTCGTCTGTGAACGAGGAGAAACCGGTTGCTGTACCTTCCGCATCTACCTCTGAGACTGCGGACGCATCCGGCGCGAATGCACCCGCTACGGGTTCCACGTCTAAGACCCGCGGTATTCAGGCTGATACCGCCATGGCTCCGGGTACTAATGACGCCACGATTTCTATTCCGCGCGCTACCGGTAGCTCTGCCACCGCGTCTTCCTCGGCGCTGGGGTACCGCACCGGGGAGGCGCAGCCTGTTGAGGTCGCGACCCCCGAATCTAACCTACCTTCGGGTACTGATTCGGCGGCGCAGTCTCGCCGTGCCGCGATTCTGAACGGTTCTTCCTCTCAGGTTCGTACTGAGCCTGGATCGCCGAACGGTGTGAAGGCAACGGAGGCGCAGATTACCCGCAACATGGATAAGAGCTCGCCTCTTCTGCCGATTTTGGTGACCCTGGGTGGTGGCCTGATTCTGGGTGCTTTGGGCATGTCACGCATGCATACCTCGAAGAAGGATTAGTCGCGTAGGAGTTGGGGGTGGTGGCGGCCCCTGTTGCATGTTGAGGGGGTATTGCCCTGTCGGTGTGCTGTGAGATGTTTTGTCATAAAATGGCTCATTTGGTGTGTATCTTGAGAAATACTCACACTGTCGATATAGTAAGCCTGTCCTAACAGTGTCGATAGTATGGATACACACCAATGAAGATTTTCACATCTGGCACCCGCCTCTCCAAGGGAGCCTGCGCCCTCGCCGTTGCTGGCGCTGTTGCCCTGCCCCTGGCACCCGTTCTCGCCGAGAACATTAATATCGCTGCCCAGAACGTTGCCGCACAGAATGTCGCTGCAGGCGACCAGGCAACTGCTGGCGCATCCTTCGGCTGGGGCGTGCGCGCCTCCTTCCTGTCCTACAACGGTATGCCCCGCGAAATGACCGACGGCGCATCCTGGGACGCAACCGCAAAGCAGTTCACCTTCACCCCGACCTCCACCACCGTCTCTGAAGACGGCAAGCAGGTCACCCTGCAGGCTGCCGGCCGCCTCTGGTTCACCGGCCACTGCGCCGAAGGTCAGGACCCCGAAACTGGTTGCGCCCTGAACCTCACCTTCTCCAACCCCCGCGTGGAACTGAACCTCGCTGACGGCACCGGCTCCCTCTACATGACCGTGCGCACCAAGAACTACGCCTCCGGCAAGTTCGAGGGCCCCATGGAAGTCAAGATGGCGACCCTGAGCACCGGCACCGCCAAGCAGAGCGAGAAGGACGGTGTGGTCAGCATCAGCGGCATCTCCGCGAACCTGACCGCCGACGGTAACCACGCCTTCTCCGACTTCTACAACGAAGGCGCCAGCCTCGACCCGCTGAGCATCTCCTACAACGGTAGCGCAGCTAACACCCCCAAGAGCGCCTACAGCGTCGCCGAGTCCTACAACACCGGCGCGGGCGTGAGCCTGCCCCAGAACACCGCACGTCTGGGTCAGAACCACATCGTGCACGTGGCACCCCCGAGCTTCGGTGGTGACACTACCTACACCGTGCTGACCAGCTCCAACCTGAAGATGACCGACACCGGCGTCCTGAAGGCAATCAAGGGCGTTTTCGCGGTGGATGCTGACGGCAACCGCATGCTCGTCATCGGCAGCGAGACCAACAAGCCCGAGCTGTACACCGTGACTGCTGAGGGTAAGCTCGTCTCCTCCGGCACCTACTCCGACGTAGACCTCGGCGCCAACACCGTCAAGGCAATCGGCTACAACCCCGCCAACAACACCTGGGGCATCGTCAGCATTGACGGCCAGGGCGGCGGCAAGCTCACCATCATTGACGCATCCGGCAAGGCAACCTCGCAGGCTCTGCCGAAGCCCGCCTCTATCGACCCGCAGGTTGTGAACGCATACTCGCTCGACGAGTACTACGGCGACTCGTTCTCCAATAACACCGTGACCCTCGCGCCGCTGCCCGACGGCAGCTTCGTGTACGCGCCGTCGACTTCCATCTACGATGCGGCCGGCGAAAAGGTGGTTCAGAAGGGTCACCTGCTGCACATGAGCAGCAACGGCGTGTCCCTGGTGCCGAACTCTTCACCCGCAGGCTACGACACCGCCCTGCCCTCGACCCTGGTCAGCCCCAAGGGCTACATTTACCGTTGGAACAACTGGTACGGCGGTAAGGTGCAGATTCTCAAGTACGAGAACGGCACTTTCAGCGTGGTCCGCGAGTCCGCAACTCTTGAGGGCTTCGAGAAGACCGAGGTTGCCACCATGTTCCTGACCCGCGCGGGTAACGTGGTCGTGGTGGACGCATCCGGCTCCCGCCTGGTGTTCATGGATGACAACCTGAACAAGGTGAACGAGGTGGTGCTCTCCTCGATGCGCAAGACCGACAAGAGCGGCGGCTACAACGCTCTCGAGCTGCCCAACGGCGATATTATCTACCCGACCAGCTTCGAGAACCCGAACACCTATGAGGATCAGCTGTGGCTGAACCGCCTGGCAGCGAACTCGGCACCGACCCCGGCACCCGAGCCGACCAAGGCACCTGAACCGACTAAGGCACCTGAGCCGACTAAGTCTGCTGAGCCTACCGTGGCACCGACTGCTGAGCCGACCGTCGCGCCTTCTGCTGAGCCTTCTGCTGAGCCTACCGTGACTGCGGAGCCGACTGTTGCTCCGACCGAGGCGCCGACCGCAGAGCCCACTAAGTCCGCTGAGCCGACTGTTGCGCCCACCGAGGCACCCTCTGCTGAGCCGACCGTTGCTCCCACCGCTGAGCCGACTGCGGAGCCTTCTGCTACTGCAGAACCTTCTGTCACCGCAGAACCGACTGCTGAGCCGACCGTGGAACCCTCTGCAACCGCTGAGCCCAGCGTGACCGCAGAACCCACCGCAGCACCTTCGGAAGAGCCCACCTCGCCGTCTCTGCCGACCGCATCCGTGGCTCCTTCTGTAGCCCCGAGTGCTTCTGCAACTCCGAGCGCATCGGTGAGCGCTTCCCCGACCGCGGTTCCGAGCGTTCCCGCTGTGACCCCCTCGGTGAGCGCGTCTGCATCCGCTAGCGCGTCTGCTTCTTCGAGCGCTTCTGCGAGCGCATCGAGCTCCGCAAGCAGCTCCAGCAGCGCATCGGTGACCGCATCGGCTAGCGAGTCTGCATCTGCGAGTGCATCCGCGTCCGCGAGCGCTTCCGCAAGTGAGTCTGCATCCGCGAGCGCTTCTGCTTCTGAGAGCAGCACCGCTGACCAGAACGCAGCCGGCCACAAGGGTGGCTCCAACGGCGGTTCTGACGCAGGTTCCGGCGCCTCCGACAACTTGGGTGTGAGCGGCTCCAACGGCGGTTCCTCTAACGGTGGTTCTTCCGCAGGTGGTTCCTCGACCTCCGGTAGCTCCTCCTCCAAGCTGGCACAGACCGGCGCATCCGGCGCTATGTTCGCCGCAGCAGCTGGTGCTATCACCCTGGCTGCGGGTACCGCACTGGTCGTGGCTCGCCGCCGCAAGAGCTAAAATTTAGCCTTCGTGCAACACCCCGCTTCGCCACTCGTGTTCATGAGTGGGGGAGCGGGGTGTTCCTTTCATACAATGGAAATATGACTATTCTGAATGTAATCGCAACTTCGCACGGCACTGACTCGGTCGCCGGTCGTGAAGCTATCACGCTGATTCGTGAGCAGATCAAGTTCCTGCTTGCCCAGCGTAATGACGGTGTGGAGTACCGTGTCCACGCCGCATATGTGGATGTGGAATCTCCCAGCGTTGATGATGCCGCAGCCTCTCTGCCCAATGATGAGCCCTGCGTGATCGTGCCGATTCTGCTGTCGACCGGCTTCCACACTCAGGTGGATTTGCGTCGTGCCGCACGCAATAGCGGTATTGAGCGTATTAGTATTGGCGAGTCTCTGGGACCGGATGCACGTCTTGCCGCTCTGACCCGCGCCCGCCTGGAAGAGGCTGGTTGGACTCCCGGCGACGGCCCTGTGGTGCAGGGTGCCGCTGGTTCTTCCCGCGCCGATGGTCGTGCCGATATGGAGCGTGCCGCTGAGCTGCTGGCTGACGAGCTGAACGCTCCGGTACATCACGGCTTTATTGCCGCTATCGATCCAAAGTTCCACGAGGTCGTTGCCGAACATCAGCCTAAGTTTGCCGCGACTTACCTGCTGGCGGATGGTTTCTTCTCCGGTAAGATGCGCCGTGATGCTGAGTCGACCGGTGTGCCGGTGAAGGTTGCCGCGCCGCTGGTGAACGCGCAGGGTGGCGCTTCTGCTGCCGTGGTGGCGGAGTGCTTTATTGACCGCATGGATGCGGCTATTGCCCAGTTGGATGCCGCCTAGATGACTTAAAATCAGGCTAGTGCGCTCGCTGTTCACTCGCCTGATGAGAGGCTTCTGAAAACCCATACAAAAAACCTCGGGACGTCATGTTCCCGAGGTTTTTGTGTTGCTGTGTTTGAGAGCCGTAGACGGCTGAGCGTTTAGGCGGTCTTGAGGTAGACGTCGCCGTCGCGGACCTCTACGGGGTAGACCTTGATGGAGTAGGAGGGGTCGGAGACGCACTCACCGGTGGTCAGGTCGTAGACCTCCTTGTAGAGGGGGGAGGTGATGGTGGGGTTGCCGTTCTTCTCACCGACGATGCCGCGTGCGAGGACCAGTGCCTGGCTGTGCGGGTCGAGGTGATCGCCGGCGAAGATGCCGTGCTTGGTCTTGTAGATGGCGTACTGGTAGCCGTCGACCAGGGCGACTTCACCCCAGTTTTCTTCGAGGTCAGATTCAGCGCAGATACGTACCCAGTTCTCAGCCATGGGGGTTTCCTTTCGAAGTGGTGGTCTGCGCCGCGCGGGGTGCAGGACACAATAGCGGTTCGTGTGTTCTTTGTTTGGAGTTTACCTTATGAAACCCACATTTGGAAATGGGGCACGCGGAGGGTGCTAAAGGTTATTTTTACCCTAAAAAGACGACCTTGAATTTTGTAGATTAGCCTTACCTAATTTAATTTCAGGTAAGGTAAGAATACCCTATTTCAGCCCGATATTCCGCGGATTTTTTAGAAAATTTTCCCAAAAAATGCGGATTTTCGATGCCTCGACCCCGCGCTAGAGTGTACGATAAAAGTCGTAGTTTAAAACGCCTTTTGACTGCCTGAAGAAAACAACATAATCCCACACAAAAATGTTTCGTAATTTTCAGATGCATTCTAAAGAAGCGGGCGCTTCAACTACTCGGTACGCATCAGGTACGAGCCCAACGGTACGGAAACTAGGAGTTCCAATACCGGGCACGATCCAGCCGCACACTGAGGGTAGATAAGTGCCATGAACTACCTGCATTACAACTAGGAAGGAAAATCCATGTCGCACACCCCCCGCAACATTCTCGTTGTCGGCGCAGGCCCCGCTGCGTGGCGTTTTGTACGCGCGTACCACGAAGGCGCTGAAGCTGCCGGTCGCGCAGCGGACACCATCACCGTCCTCAACGATGAGCCCTACATCCCCTACGACCGCGTTGCTATCGAGAAGATTTTCAAGGACACCGAGAAGGATCTGACCCTCGGTGACCCCGAACTGTGGAATGCAGAGAACATCAACCTGGTCAACAACTGCCACGCAGAGAAGCTTGACCGCACCCGCCGCGTCGTCACCGACACCGAGGGCAACGAGTACCCCTACGACGTGCTGGTCTTCGCGACCGGTTCCCGCGCGGTTCGTATCCCCATTCTTAACTCGGACGCCGCACACGTCTTCCGCACCATTGACGACGTGAAGAACATGGTCTCCGAGGTCAACCGTCTGCAGTCCACCCTGGGCCGCGCACCCCGCGGTATCGTCGTCGGTGGCGGTCTGCTCGGCCTCGAAGCAGCTGAGGGTCTGAAGGACCTGGGCGCAGAGCCCACCATTCTGGATGTGGCTCCCTGGCTGCTTTCCGTTGAGGTTGACCAGGGTGGCGGTTACGCCGTGAACGCCCAGATTAAGGCAACTGGCATTGAGATTGAGACCGGCGTGTACATCTCCGGCATCAACAAGGATGCTGACGGCAACGTCGTCTCCGTCTCCATCGCAGATTCTCCCTCCGAGGATGCAGAAATCCGCACCCTGCCCGCCGACATGGTGGTCTTCGGTGCCGGTATTCGCCCCAACGACGAGCTGGCACGCGACGCCGACCTGGCACTGGGCGAGCGCGGCGGTATTCTCGTCAACGACGCATGCCACTCCTCCGACGAGCACATTTGGGCTATCGGTGAGGTCGCCTGCGTACTGGGCCGCACCTGGGGTCTGGTCGCACCGGCTAACGCTATGGCTGACGCTGTTGCAGCTAACCTGCTCAACGACAACGAAGAAGCTCAGGTTGAAGAGTTCGACATCGCAACCAAGCTGAAGTTCTCTGGCGTTCAGGTCGCTGGCTTCGGTGACCGCCGCGGCACCACCGAGGGTTGCCTCGAGGTTCTGTTCGCAGACCCCGCACGCGGCATGTACCAGAAGATCGTGACCAGCGGCGACGCAAAGACCCTGCTCGGTGGCGTGTTCGTCGGTGACACCGCTCCCTTCGACTCCCTCAAGCCCCTGCTTGGCCGCGAGCTGCCCGCTGAGCCGAACGTTTACCTGACCGCAGCTGGCGGCGGCGACGGCATCCCCGACACCGAACTGCCCGACGACGCAATCCTGTGTTCCTGCAACAACATCAGCTTCGGTGCTGTCCGCGAGGCAATCGTTGACGGCAACCACGATGTTGCGTCCCTGAAGTCCTGCACCACCGCGGGTACCCAGTGTGGTTCCTGTGTTCCGATGCTGCAGAAGACTTTGGAACAGCAGATGAAGAAGATGGGTCTGACCGTCTCCAAGGCACTGTGTGAGCACTTCGACTTCTCCCGTGCTGAGCTGGCTGAGGCTGTGCGCCTGACCAGCCTGGACGACTTCGACTCCGTGCTGGCACGCTTCGGTCGCGGTGGCGACGGCTGTGCTATCTGTAAGCCGACCGTTGCGTCGATTCTCTCCTCCTTCCGCAACTCCTACGTCCTGGACGCAGGCCGCGGTGGTATTCAGGAGACCAACGACCGTGCGCTGGCGAACATGCAGAAGAACGGTACCTACTCCGTCGTTCCGCGTATTCCCGCAGGTGAGATTCCCGCTAAGAAGCTGGGTGTCATCGCAGAGGTCGCTGAAGAGTTCGGTCTGTACGTGAAGATCACCGGTGCACAGCGTATCGGTATGTTCGGTGCTCGCCTGGAGCAGCTGCCCTACATTTGGGAGCGTCTGGTGGATGCCGGCTTCGAGTCCGGTCAGGCATACGGTAAGTCCCTGCGTAACGTGAAGTCCTGCATGGGTTCGACCTGGTGCCGCTTCGGTGTTCAGGACTCGACCGGTATGGCAGTCCAGCTCGAGAACCGTTACCGCGGCCTGCGTTCCCCGCACAAGTTCAAGTTCGGTGTTTCCGGCTGTAACCGTGAATGTGCTGAGGCACAGGGCAAGGACGTTGGTCTGATTGCAACCACCAACGGCTGGAACCTGTACTTGGGTGGTAACGGTGGTGCGAACCCCGCTCACGGTCGCCTCTTCGTCAAGGACGCCTCCAGCGAGGACATCATCCGCTACATTGACCGCTACCTGATGTACTACATCCGTACCGCAGACAAGCTGCAGCGTACCGCTCGCTGGCTCGAGGATCTGGATGAGGAGCACGGCGACGGTCTGGCACACCTGCAGTCCGTCCTCATTGAGGACTCCCTGGGCGTGTGCGAGGACCTGGAGCGCGACATGCAGCGTCACGTTGACTCCTACGAGGACGAGTGGGCAGCAACCCTGCGCGACGAGCGCCGCCTGCGCCGCTTCCGTGCCTTCATCAACGAGCCCAACGGCAGCGACGAGGGTTCGCACCTGTACGTGCTGGAGCGCGAGCAGATTCGCCCCGCAACCCCCGAGGAAATTGCGGCGGCAGAAGCTGGCGAGTCCAACACCGTCCTGCTGACCGGTGCCAAGATTCCCGTGGGCAAGCCCAGTGACCTCAACCCGGTCCCGGCAGCGTAGTATGTGCCCGAAGATTCCTCCGTTCCCGCCCCGCGAGTTCGCCACTATTGACGAAATCCTCGCGGGCGGGGCGCCCGGGCACACCCTGGACGATAGCGTGACGGAACGCGGCATCCTTCTGCCCGGCGAGCCTGCTGAGAACCCCGGCAAGGTCTACATTGTGGGTGGCGGCCCCGGTGCCGCTGACCTGCTGACCCTGCGTGCGGCACGTGCCCTGAGTGAGGCGGACGTGGTTCTTCTGGATCACCTCGCCCCGCAGGAGTACGGTGAGTACGCGCCGAACGCCCTCATTGTTGATGTGGGCAAGGTTCCCGGTAAGCACGCTGTTCCGCAGTCCCGCATTCAGCAGCTCATGATTGATTACGCGCTCTCGGGTAAGACCGTGGTGCGTTTGAAGGGCGGCGACCCGTACGTGTACGGTCGCGGCGCTGAAGAGCTGGATGCGTGCATCGCCGCTGGCCTGGAGGCCGAGGTTATCCCCGGCATTACCAGCGCTATTGCGGTTCCTGCGCGTGCGGCGATTCCGGTGACCCTGCGTAAGGTGTCCTCGATTTTCACCGTCATTTCTGGTCACTCCGGCCTGTCGGAGACCGAAGTTTCGGCGGTTGAGGCGACCCTGCGTGCACAGGGCACTGTGGTGCTGCTGATGGGCGTTCGCACTCTGCCCGATACGGTGGCGTCTCTGCTCTCTCGTGGGATTGAGGCTGACACGCCGCTGGCAACCATCGAGAACGGTTTCTCGGAGAAGGAGCGTGTGACTGTCACGACCCTTGAGAACGCTCAGGTGGATTGCGCATCGGTTAAGGCACCGGCTATTACCGTCATCGGTGAGGTCGTGCATTATGCTCGCGATAATCAGAACCGCTTTGTGAGCGAGGTTCACGAGCGTCTGCGTGAGCGTTCCACCTCCTAGAAGGCGGCGCGCCAGGTAGCTATGCGCTAGATAGTCCAGCTACGCGCCAGATAGTATTGCACAGCCCCGCATCCTTGGTTTTCCTAGTTGCCAAGGAGCGGGGCTGTTGCTGTGCCTGCTGGTATTGCTGTGCTGTAGTTGCCACCTGCCGGGCGCTGAGGCGCTCGCTGGCGCAGTAGCGGGGGAGCGCTGCGGTACAGAAGCACAGGAACATACGAAAGCGGGGCGGGTATCAGTTGATACCCGCCCCGCTTTCATCAGGGGCGCTGCGCTCAAATCCTAATCTTGGAGCTTAGAATCTCAGAGCCTAGACCTTGAAATCGCTGCTGCTACCGGAGCTAGAGCCACCGGAGCTGCCGGAGCCGCCACCGCTAGACTTGCTTGCAGAAGCAGAGGGACCCTCAAAGACCTTGCGGAATTGGTCGCTGTACTCCGACACGAAGTACTCGCGGCTGGTCACGCGCCACTTGCCCTCGGCGTACACCACGTAGATCACGACATCCAGGGTGCTTGCCTTCTGAACCTCACCCGTGCCCTTCTGGTAGATGGTGTATTCCTTGACGACATCCCGGCAGGGGAACGCCACAACAGCCAAATCGGAAGAGGCAAGAGCCTTCGCATCGAGATCGTCACGGATGCTCAGCTTACTCTCGTAGTCCTTAGTCCAACCACCCGCAGCGTAGAGCTTAGCAATAGCCTTCAGATTGTTGACCAGACCGCTGTCAGCGCCGTGGACCAGACCCTTGAGGTACTGCAGGTCGCCGTTGTACATCGCAGCAATGTACGCGCTCTGGTAAGCAGCCAGGGTCTTGTAGGCGCCCTCGAGACTGACGGTACGCTGAGCCACCGTATCAATGACCGGGATCGGGACGTTCTTCGCGGGGGAGGTGTCGGTCGGCTCAACATAGTGCGCAATGGCGGGCTTGTACTCGTACTTGACGTCGCCAATGTACTTCTTATAGTCCTTCAAGAACTCGTCGGACGGAATAATCTTCGCGCTACTACGGCTTGACGAGGACGAAGACGAAGCGGAGGCCGAAGCCGAGGCAGACTCAGAAGGCGAAGCCGACACAGACGCCGAGGGGGAGGCGGAGGCGCTCGGGGAGCCGGAGAAAGTGTCGCCGCTACCGGTGGGGCGAATATCCTTGTTGAAGGCGCATCCTGCTAGAGCCAAAGCACCGGCGGTCAGACCGCCAAAAAGAACGGTGCGGCGGGTCAATCCGTTTCGGTCGTTAGCAGAGAAGCTGGTGTGTGCACTCGGCCGGAAGGACATGGTATCTCCTGAAAGTGGTTGATCGAGGTAGCTCGCTTCACAACGCTGTGATGCGTACGAAAGGATCCGCCTCATCGTTTTTGTATTGTGTGCGGTACAGGGGGGGGTACCGGGATACGGGTGTGCCGGAGCGTGAACTGCGGCGGTATGAAGTATCCACTTCTTACTATAGAAGACTGGTTTTAAAACTTCGTCAAAAAACCCTGAACATTGTCTTTAAGACGCAATAACCCAAAGTCGGTGAGGTGCAGGGGAGTGCGCCTCCTCGACTTTGGGCTAGTGCATATGGAATTGATGAGACGGGCTGCTCTCGACTAGGGTATTAGACCCCTGCGGATTTAGACCTTAGTGGAGCCGCGACCCGAGGACGAAGAACCGCTAGAACCTGCGGAACTGGAACCAGCGGAACCAGCGGAACTAGAAGAGTCGGAAGAGCCCTTGCCGCCATTCAGACGCTCGTTCAGATAATCGTTGCCGATTCGCCACCACTTACCCTCGGTGTAGAGCATCACGTGCGGAATGGCTACCTGAGTAATCGCCGGTATCTTGCGTTCGGTGCCGTCCGGCTGATGGATGGCGGTGGCAGAATACTTGGCGTCCATCATGATTTCTACGTAGCCGTCACCGTTCTTCAGGGCGGTTCGAGGCTCCGTAGTCCGCATGGAAATGCTGCACGTGAAGTCCATGTACCAGCCGTTCTGCTCATACAGTTCCTTGACCGCCTTGACCTCATCAATGGCGCTCTTGTCTGCCGGGTAGGTCAGCTCAATCGCCTGATCTGCATAGTGGCCATCCTTGAGTGCGGTGATCTGAGCACTGTAGTAGGCGCGCAACGTCTCGTAGGCGCCCTGGAAGGTCGGTTCTTCACGGTGCGGAACGGTCTTGAGGGGCTTAGGTACGTTCTTCGCAGGGGAAGAATCCGTTGCGGGCTGGTACTCGCCCATGTATTCGCCGGTCAGCTTCAGAGGGCCGGGGTACTTTTCCCAACCCTCAACGAGTGCATCCTCAGATACGGGTACGCGTGCCGCGCTGGACGAGCTGCTCTTAGCACTTGCTGATGCGGTCGCCGAAGCAGACTGTGAAGCAGTTGGTGAACTAGACGCAGAAGCGGTCGCGCTCGCGGACGGGGTGGGGGAGCCTACCTTAGCTTTTGCTTCTTCGCTCAGCGGGCGAATATCGGAGGCGCAACCAGCCATGAGGGTTGCCACACCACCGAGCAGTAGGGCGCGGCGGCTGACAAGGCGGGAAGCGGCAGAATGGGTGCTCGAAGAGCGGGTAGGCGAGAGCATCGGTGAACTCCTTGAATTATGCCGAGGCGGGCTCGGGGCACCCGGCGGCGGGCGCGTGGTTGTATGGCGTGTTGGGTGAGGTCGTGAAAGGGGGCAAAACTTCGGGTAGGTGCCGCGGTTTTAGTCCCCGTCCGGAAGGAGCCTCGGGTGCGTACATGCTGCTGGTGGAGCGAACGGATACGCGGTGAACTCATCGTTGAGACTGCTGTGTTCACACCCCGGTGAGAGGGCAGATGCTATCGAATCGTCATTGATGTGTTGCACGATTCATTTTAGACTATTTTGAGCTCAAAATGCACGAAAATACACCTTAGTAATTCCTGGGAGCCTATAGACTGCTCAAGATATCAATCACCGTAAAGTATTGCGAGTGCACCTAAATAGCTGGGGATTATTTGAAGGATGGAGCTTCAGGAGGTGGGGTGCTCGCGTATCAGATGAAGTGATTTCAGTCATATTTATGGCCCGAAAAATGAAAGAGCCTCGCCCCGGTGTTCGCAAAAGATTGGGGAGGGGAGAGGGGGTGGCTCAACCTTCTGAATGCGAGGAGGCCTTCAGTAGTCCAGGAGAAATACCCGATTCAACAAGGGGAAACCCGCTCGGAACCCCCGAAATATGCACTCTATTCACCCGCTATGCATTGCTGAATCATTCAGAAAAACCGGTTCCCACACGGGATATTGAGGGGGTGAAAACATGCAGGGGTGAATATCTAGTGGAATTACATCGGTGTTCACCCCATATCTTGTGGTTGCACTGACTGCAATCCCGCAGGTTCCCTTGAAAAAATTGAAACCCACTTAAAGCAACACTGGGGGAATGTAAAAACATACATCCTTAAACACGCCCGAGTGCAGGGTGAGGCAAGACCCCTTAAGCCCCCTACTCGCTCTAAATATCGCCGAACGAAGAACCATTCTGTTTTACGCCCTCGGCATCGGCGCGTCTGAAAAGTACTGTTCAAACCCACACCCCGCGGGGTTGCATACAGGCACAAAAGCCACATAAACTATTAGTGTTTGCAACGACCCGGCCATCACCGGCGAGCAATTCGGAAGAACGGACCGCACCTGCGGGCACCCGCCAATCGCTGCGGCGAGGGTGTCTTAGCGGAAGAGATGTAGTCCCAGTAGAACCGGACGGTTAAGCCCGATATAGCTGTAATAAGCGACTGATACCCGCCCAACGCGCCGCTCTTCCGGTGGCTAGGTATCGCGGACACGCGACACCCCGCTAGCCCCGGGAGGGTTCGGTGCGTTGAGCTGTTAAATCAGTAAGCAAGGTGGTACCGCGCCGCATCCCGACCCCCGGCACAACCCGGGCAAGTCAGCGATGCCCAGGCGTCCTTGCACCCGTCATGTCAATCCTCACCCGCTGAAACGGTGCGGACGACGAGTGCTACGTACCCTGTCGCCCCAACCTCTCAGCGTTGAGAACAACAGATAAGGGCGCACAAACACATGTCCCATGTTTACCCCAAGGCGAGCGCCTTCGAAGCCGCAGGAAGCGGCGTCACCGCATCGCCCAAGTTCCCCGCGCTGGAAGAAGCAGTCCTCGACTACTGGAAGAAGGACAACACCTTCTCCGCATCCGTTGAGAACCGCCCCGCAGGCGAAAACGGCGAAAACGAATTCGTCTTCTACGACGGCCCTCCCTTCGCTAACGGCCTGCCCCACTACGGCCACCTGCTCACCGGCTACGCCAAGGACCTCGTCGCACGCTACCAGACCCAGCGCGGCCACAAGGTAGAACGCCGCTTCGGCTGGGACACCCACGGCCTGCCCGCAGAACTCGAGGCAATGAAGCAGCTCGGCATGACCGACAAGCGCGAAATCCTCGAAATGGGCATCGACAACTTCAACGACGCTGCCCGCGCATCCGTGCTCAAGTACACCAACGAGTGGGAAAAGTACGTCACCCGCCAGGCACGCTGGGTCGACTTCGAAAACGACTACAAGACCCTGAACGTTGAGTACATGGAGTCCGTCATCTGGGCGTTCAAGCGCCTCTACGATAAGGGCCTGACCTACCAGGGCTTCCGCGTGCTGCCCTACTGCTGGAAGGACGAGACCCCCCTCTCCAACCACGAGCTGCGCATGGACGACGACGTGTACAAGGACCGCCAGGACCAGACCGTCACCGTCGCATTCCGCCTCACCGCAGACACCGCCCTTGGTGCTGACGAGAAGGTCGCCGCAGAACTCGACGGCGTCGAAGCACTCGCATGGACCACCACCCCCTGGACCCTGCCCACCAACCAGGCGCTCGCCGTCGGACCCGAGATTGAATACTCCGTTGTACCCGGTGCAGGCAAGTTCGAGGGCCGCTCCTTCCTAATCGCCTCCGACCTGCTCGGCTCCTACGCTAAGGACCTCGGCTACGAAGGCGACCAGCCCGAAAAGGACGCAGACGCAGCCGTCACCGCACGCTACACCGGCTCCCAGCTCGAGCACGTGCGCTACACCCCGCTGTGGGACTACTTCGCAGACGCCGAAAAGTGGGGCACCGAAACCTCCTGGCAGATCCTCGTCGCCGACTACGTCACCACCGGTGACGGTACCGGTATCGTCCACCAGGCACCCGCCTACGGTGAAGACGACCAGAAGGTCTGTGAAGGCTACGGCATCCCCGTGATCCTCTCCCTCGACGAAGGCGCAAAGTTCCTGAACCTCTTCGCCGAGCCCACCGCCTCCGGCTCTACCGCTCTGGCTGAGATTGCAGGCGTGCAGGCATTCGACGCGAACCGCACCATCATCAACGCCCTCAAGGCAGACGATGTGCTGATCCGCGAGAAGTCCTACGTGCACTCCTACCCGCACTGCTGGCGCTGCCGCACCCCGCTCATCTACCGTGCAATCACCTCCTGGTACGTGAAGGTCACCGACTTCAAGGACCGCATGTACGAGCTGAACAAGCAGATCAACTGGATCCCGGAAAACGTGAAGTACGGCCAGTTCGGCAAGTGGGTTGAGAACGCACGCGACTGGTCCATCTCCCGTAACCGCTTCTGGGGCTCCCCGATTCCCGTGTGGGTTTCGGACGACCCGAACTACCCGCGCATGGACGTGTACGGCTCCCTCGAAGAGCTCAAGGCAGACTTCGGCCGCCTGCCCCTGAACAAGGACGGCGAACCCGACCTGCACCGCCCGTACATTGACGAGCTGACCCGCCCGAACCCGGACGACCCGACCGGCAAGTCCACCATGCGCCGCGTGGAAGACGTGCTCGACGTCTGGTTCGACTCCGGCTCCATGCCCTACGCGCAGGTGCACTACCCCTTCGAGAACCAGGAATGGTTCGAGAACCACTACCCGGCAGATTTCATCGTCGAGTACATCGGTCAGACCCGCGGCTGGTTCTACGTGTTGCACGTACTGGCGACCGCGCTCTTCGACCGCCCCGCGTTCAAGAACGTCATCAGCCACGGTATTGTGCTCGGCTCGGACGGTCAGAAGATGTCCAAGTCCCTGCGTAACTACCCGGACGTCTCCGAGGTCCTCGACCGCGACGGCTCCGACGCGATGCGCTGGTTCCTGATGTCCTCCCCGATCCTGCGCGGCGGCAACCTGATCGTGACCGAGCAGGGCATCCGCGAGGGTGTTCGCCAGGTCATGCTGCCGCTGTGGAACGTCTACCACTTCTTCGCCCTGTACGCTAACGCCGCCAACAACGGCGAAGGCTACAGCGCAAAGCTCAAGTACGACTCGCAGCACGTGATGGACCGTTTCATCCTCGGCAAGACCCGCGAACTCATCGAGCAGGTCACCGCAGCGATGGACTCCTACGACATCTGGAACGCCTGCGAATCCCTGCGCCAGTACGCCGACGCACTGACCAACTGGTACGTGCGCCGCTCCCGCGAGCGCTTCTTCAACGAAGACACCGACGCATTCGACACCCTCTACACCGCACTGGTGACCGTGTCGAAGGTTGCCGCGTCCCTGCTGCCGCTCAGCAGCGAGGAAATCTACCGTGGCCTCACCGGTGAACGCTCCGTGCACCTGGCTGACTGGCCCGAGGCATCCGCTTTCGCTGATGAGTCCGACCTGCTGGCTCTCATGCAGACCGTGCGTGAGGTCTGCTCCGCAGGTTCGGCACTGCGCAAGGAAAAGAAGATCCGCGTGCGCCAGCCGCTGCAGAAGATGACCGTGGCGATCGCACCTGAGCAGTTCGCAGCCCTGGGCACCGCTTTCGGTGAGAAGGGCGCGGAGTACTTCGCGAACATCGTCGAGGACGAGCTGAACCTGCGCCAGGTGGAGCTGGTCAGCGCCGACACCGTCGACCCCGCCGACTACGGTATCTCCCAGCAGCTGAAGGTCAACGCACGTGCGGCAGGTCCGCGCCTGGGCAAGCAGGTGCAGGTTGCCATTAAGGCATCCAAGTCCGGTGACTGGACCGTGACCGAGGACGGTACCGTCCTGGTTGGCGTTGCCGCTCTGGACGGTGGCCTGGCTCTGGAAGAGGGCGAGTACGAGCTGGCAACCGTGGTTGCCGCTGACGCTGAGGGTGCTGAGCACACTGCGGCTGCGGTTCTGCCCGGCGGCTTCCTGGTCCTCAACATTGAGCTGACCGACGAGCTGGTTGCCGAGGGTATCGCCCGCGACACCATCCGCGCTATTCAGCAGGCACGTAAGGACGCTGACCTGAACGTTGCGGACCGCATCAACCTGAGCATCGCGGCACCGGAGGAAACTCTGGCAGCTCTGCGCGCCAACGAGGCACTGGTGACCGGCGAAACCCTCGCCGTGTCCCTGCAGCTGAGCGAAGCAGCCGAGCTGAGCATTAGCGTCGCCAAGGCATAAAACGCCTGAACCGTACGGCCGTCCCGCCCCCTTGATTGGGCGGGGCGGCCCGTCGTCTATCCCGCCGCACGGTTATTCCGCCGCACGGTGGGCCCCCGCCGGCACTGGCTGGTTATCCCAGTCCGGCTATCCCAGTGAGGAGAACAATGAGCGAGAAGAATTACCCCGCAATTCCCGACCCCGAGGGCGTGGAGCGGGTCTACGGTGAACTGCTGGCGCGAGCACCCGAAAACAAGATGTCGCCGCGCCTGGACGCTGTGGCGCGCGCCGTCGAAATCCTCGGCGACGTGCACCGTGCCGCGCCGGTCATCCACATCACCGGCACGAACGGCAAGACCAGCACCGCCCGCATGATCGAGGCGCTGCTGCTCGGCCACGATCTGCGCGTGGGCCGCTTTACCAGCCCGCACCTCGAGAGCGTCACCGAGCGTATCTGCATTAACGGCGCGCCCGTACCGGACGCCACCTTCGTGCGCATTTGGGAGGAAATCGCCCCCTACCTGCAGATTGTGGACGCGGAGATGACCTCCCGCGGCGAGCCCGCCCTGACCTTCTTCGAGTCCGTTACCGTGCTCGCCTTCGCGATTTTCGCGGACGAGCCGGTGGACGTGGTGGTGCTTGAGGTCGGTATCGGCGGCACCTGGGATTCCACGAACGTTGCCGACGGCGTGGTTTCCGTGGTTACCCCGATCGGTCTGGACCACACCGACATGCTGGGCGAAACCCTCGCCGAGATTGCGACCGAAAAGTCCGGCATTATCAAGCCCGGTGGCTTCCTGGTTTCTGCGGCACAGGACCCGGAAGCGGCGGACGTGCTGCTCGCCTCCGCCCGCGAGAAGGAAGCATCCTTCGCCTTTGAGGGCGTGGAGTTCGGCGTTGTCTCCCGTGAGCTTGCGGTCGGCGGTCAGCTGCTGACCCTGCGCGGACTGGCGGGCGAGTACCCGGATGTGCCGCTGTCCCTGCACGGTGCGCATCAGGCGCAGAACGCCGTGGTGGCTCTCGCCGCCGTGGAGGCGTTCTTCGGCGGTCAGCGTCAGCTGCCCGAGAACGTGGTGCGTACCGCGTTTGAGACGGTGCGCTCGCCGGGCCGTCTGGAGGTTGTGCGCACCGAGCCGCTGACCATCCTGGATGCGGGCCACAACCCGCACGGTGTGCGTGCGTCCGCGGCTGCGCTGACTGAAGCGTTCAAGCTGTCCCACCTGCACGCCGTGGTCGGTATTTTGGGTGAGAAGGATGCTCTGGGCATGTTTGAGACCATGCGCGAAGAGTACGTTGACGCTTCTGACGGCACGTTCCGCCTGTACTTGGCGGCGTCGGATTCGCCGCGTGCGATTGCGCCGGAGCGTCTACACGAGCTGGCGCTGGATGCGGGTCTGGACGAAGACTCGATTGAGGTGTTTGAGCACCTGGACGAGGCGATTGCCACCGCCATGGAGAACGCACTCTTTGAGCAGGAGTCAGCGGGTGTGCTGATTACCGGTTCGATTACGGTCATTGGTGAGGCGCGTACCCTGCTGGCGGCGCATGAGGAGGCGAAGACCCCCGGCGCTGAGGCTGAGGAGCTGCCGGATGAGCTGGGCGCCGAGGGTGCTTATGCGGGTTCTGCGGGCGCGGCGTCGGCTTCGACTCTGGCTGCCGCGGCGGCTGCGGCTGCCTCTGCTGAGCCGGATGAGCTGCTGGACGGCATCATGGCTGAGCTGGGTGGCGAGTCTGCGGCGGGTTCTTCGCTGGAGGATTCGCTGGGTCTGCCGCTGGGCGATTCGTACACCGATGATTTCTTCGGTGATGACGAAGACTCGGACAACTAAAGCGGTCTGTTGAGGTTACAGACATGAGGCGGGGTGCCGCCCTCCGGCTAGTATTTCTAGTATTTATTGGCTGGGGGAGTGGCACCCCGTTTTTTCGTGCCCCCGCTTTTTATGCCTTTGCCCTCATACTCCCACTCGAACGCATGATTTCTCACGTGTTCCCATGGGCTCTCACCTAACCCCAATCGCCCGAATTTGACCGGCATCATCCGCCCTCACCCACCCAAAAAATCGAAAAGAACGAAAATTTGCGGGCACCGGGGCGCAAAACCGGGCACGCCTCCACGACACGGTGCTATATTCACTGAGGCGCCGGCCCCAACGTTCGAGGCCGCACCAACACACCCGCACACATACGCATACCAGCGACGGTATGCCACATAGCGAAAGGCACCCATCATGCCCGCACCCTTCACCGATTTGATTGGCACCGATTCATTCACCGAGTCCCTGCGCCAGGAGAACATTGCCACCTGGCTCTCCGCCACGAATCACCGCTTTGTTGCTGAGCTTTTTGACGGCTCGATTGCCCCGCAGGTCATGGCGGGCTACCTGGTGCAGGACTACCGCTTCCTGGACACGTTCCTCGCGCTGATTGGTGGTGCTATCGCCAACGCTGATACTCTCGCGGGCCGTCTGCGCCTGGCGCAGTTCGCCGGTGAAATTGCTGGTGACGAGAACACCTACTTCCTGCGCTGCTTTGAGACTCTGGGCGTGACCGAGCATCAGCGTGAATCCATGCCCGATACGGAGGCGACCACCGGCTTCAAGCGTCTCTTCCTGGATGCGGCGGCAAGCGGCAGCTACGCGGCGATTCTGTCGGTGCTGGTGGTTTGCGAGGGCCTGTACCTGGATTGGGCGTCGAAGGCTCCCGCCAAGCGCCCGGATTCTTTCGTGCACCACGAGTGGATTACTCTGCACGACTACCCGGAGTTCCGTGAGCTGGTTGATTTCCTGCGCCGTGAGCTGGACCGTGTGGGCCCGGCGGATGCGCAGGCTGCCCGCGAGTTCTTTAGCCGCGCGGTGGAGCTGGAGCAGCAGTTCTTTGACGATTCGTACACCCACCCGCTGCCCTAGGTAATACCGCCCTAGGTAATGCCCCAGATAAAGCCCTAGAAATATCCCGTGGAGACCCCCGGAAGGTTCCGCCCGCCGCTAAATTGCGGGCGCCTCCCGGGGGTTTTCGCGCGTTAAAGACTTCCCGAATACGCCTCGAAAGCGCCCGGAACGAGCCCCGAAAAAGCCCCGAAAACGCACCCATCTGCGTAAAATAGCACGTCATAAACGGAACATACAGGCTAACAGTGTGCCATTTGGTGTTGTGAGAGGCTAGGATAAATGGGGTACCGCTTCCGGGGTGCTGGCTATGCCGCGCCGGTATGTACCCGCTACTGCACGAGGTGAAACACACTATCTAAAGGAGTCGTATGAGTACCGCCGCATCGAGTACTACCGAGCCCAACCACACTGAGGCAGAAAAGCAGCACGGGCGCAAGGGAACCGCTGGCGGCTACTCTGACCGACAGCTCGGGTTCTGGCTGATTGGTGCGGGTCTGATTGCGCTGATTTCTTCGGCGATTCTGGTGTATGAGCGCCTGCAGATTTACATTGATGCCGGCCACTCCACGGTCTGCGATATTAACGCCCTGCTCAGCTGCGGTACGGTGATGCGTACCCCGCAGGCGGAGGCTTTCGGCTTCCCGAACCCGTTCATTGGCCTGGTGGGCTTCTCGATTGTGGTGACTATCGGTGCCGCGATGATGGCGGGCGCACAGTTCAAGAAGTGGTTCTGGGTCTGCATGGACATTGGTTTGGCGGTTGCGACCGCGTTCATCATGTGGCTGTGGTACCAGACGACGTTCCAGATTAACGCGCTGTGCCTGTTCTGCATGATCGTGTGGGTTATGACCATCACGCTTTTTGTGAAGACCACGGTCCGCAATATTTCGGTGGGGGTTATCCCGGCGTCGCAGTCGATGCGTGAGAGCGCTCGCGGCTGGTCGTGGTTTGCGATTAGCCTGTGGTTGATCCTGATTTTCGGCATTATTGTGATCCGCTTCTTTGAGGTCATTGTGAATATGATGCGCTAAGCATTGAGCTGTACCGCCCCGGTACCTGTTGGTGCCGGGGCGTTGCTGTACCCGCAGGCAGAATGTGCCGGTAGATTGCGGCAGGAAGAATGCAGCGGGTAGCGGGGGAGGTGCCGGTGACCCGAGCCGTGAAGTCAGCGGGGAGGCGGCGCGGGTGCGTATAATGGTCAGGTATATTCATGAGCGGCATCAGCCGGGACCGCCCGCGGGTTTTGCCTGCGGCGTTGACTGCCCGCCGTTCTGCTGGACACTAGATTCTTGATACCCCTTCGAGGAGAACCGTGAAGACTGCCGGAATTGCCGCAATGGGCGCTGCTGCCGTTATTTTTCTGACTGCCCTGCTGTTGCTGACCGCCGGTCACTTCTCGTTGCTGTGGGTGATTCTGCTGGTGGTTTCTCCGTTCGTTTTCATTCTGGGTGTTCCGTTTGCGACTGGATCTGGTCCGGAGTACCTGCCGACTGACCCGAAGCTTGCTCAGCAGGCTCGTGAGGCGCGCGATGCGGAGCTGGGTCTGAACTAGTCCCTCCTCTGAAAGTTTTTGAAGCCGGGTGGTGCGTAGTGGCACGCCCGGCTTTGCTGTACCCGCTATGGTGCTCGCCGCAGTGCCCGCGCATCCTGGTGGGAAGTGATGCCTGGATTGGGGGTCCTGGGTGGCTTAGAGGCACCCGCTACCGGGTATAATGAAAGACGGTGTCTTGTGCGCCCCGCACGCGCATGAAGATCCCCACCAACGCATCGAGGGAGAGTACCCGATGAGCGCCGGCTATAAGCCGCGGAGCATAACTGTCGCACCGCGCGTGCCGCCCGCCTCGGCGAAGAAACCCGAAGACCGGCAGGGCACCCAGGAAGGGTGTGAGCGTGCCGTGCTCGAGAGCGAGGTGGCTGTGACCGTCGCGGCGCGCTCTGCGTTCCGCCCGCTCGCCCCCTACGGCAGAAGCACTGAATGAGATAGTGCCCGCGAAGAACGCGCACCGTAGGGTGAGGCTTGAGCCGCGGTGGCAGCAACTAGGCTTTGCGCTGTATGCGCGCTGTTAAAATCCTTGCGGTGCGGAGCAGGGTGTAACGAAAGAAGATTAATGTCTGACGAGAAGAACGTCGAACTTGGGGTTTTTGAGGCGCTGAACGCCCTCGCGGAGGAGAAGAACGCCTCTGCAGAGACCCGTGAAACTCTGCGTAAGAATGTTCGTGAGAGCTCTGAGGCTCAGCAGGGTGCTGAGCGCCGCCGTCCGGGTCGCCCGAAGAAGGAGAAGGCTCCTGAGGTTCCCCTGGATGAGGCGATTGCTGCTGGCCTGACCAACCTGCGTAATGCTAAGGCTAAGCACGCGCCGGCACCGAAGGTTGCCGCTCCCGTTGCGTCTGAGACCGAGGTTGCTTCTACCCTCGATAGCCTGTTTGCGGCTGCTGAGAAGAAGGCGGCTGAGCCTGCTGTTGAGGAGAAGACCGCAAAGGTCGAGACCGTCGAGAAGACCGCGAAGGTTGAAGAGGTCGCCAAGGTTGAGAAGGTTGCTAAGACCGAGACCGTGGAGAAGACCGCGAAGGTGGAGGAAGTTGTTGCCCCCGCCGCTGAGTCTGCCGAGCCTGCCGTTGAGGTGAAGGAAGAGACCGCCAAGGTTGAGGTCGTAACCCCCGCACCGGCTGAGAAGGCTGAAGATCCCGCTGAAGAGGCTGCCGCAGAGCAGCCCGCCGAGGCTGCTGCGGTTGCTGAAGAATCCGCAACCGAAGAAGCTGCACCTGAGGCACCTGCCGCAGAAGAGTCTGCTGAGGAGCCCGCGGCTGAGGAGCCCGCAGAAGCTCCCGAGCCGGTAAAGACCATTAGCGACCTGCAGCGCGAGAAGCTGCAGGAACTGCGCTCGCGTACCCCCATGGGTGCGATGCCGCTGTTCATGGCGCCCGAGCCGGAGGAGCTGAGCGAGCTCGCTGTTGCCGCCAAGCTGGAGCGTGAAGCACGCCGCGCCGCTGCCGAGGAGCAGAAGCGTAAGGAGCGCATGGAGCGCCGCCGCGAGGAGGCTGCCGCTGAGGCTGAGGTGACGAGCCACCGTCGCCGTCGCCGTCGCCGCGGTACCGAGGATATTGAGATTGAGGGCGGCGTTGATGATGACGTTGAGACCGTCACCAAGGTGCGTGCGCCGCGCCTGGCTGACTCTCACGCATCCAACACCGTGACCGGTGTGCGCGGTTCTACCCGCCTGGAGGCGAAGCGTGTGCGCCGCCGCGAGTCCCGCTCCCTGGGCCGCCGCCGCCACATCGTGACTGAGGCTGAGTTCTTGGCTCGCCGCGAGTCCGTGGACCGTCAGATGCTGGTTCGTCAGAAGGACGGCCGCATCCAGATTGGCGTGCTTGAGGACGGCGTGCTGGCTGAGCACTTCGTGTCCAAGACCCAGCAGGATTCCCTGATTGGCAACGTGTACCTGGGTAAGGTTCAGAACGTTCTGCCCTCCATGGAAGCTGCGTTCGTTGACATTGGACGCGGCCGCAACGCTGTGCTGTACGCGGGCGAGGTCAACTGGGATGTTACCGGTCTGGACGGTGCGCCCCGCAAGATTGAGAACGCCCTGAAGCCCGGCGATTCGGTTCTGGTGCAGGTCACCAAGGACCCGATTGGTCACAAGGGTGCCCGCCTGACCAGCCAGGTTTCCCTGCCCGGTCGCTTCCTGGTGTACGTGCCGGGCGGTTCGATGACCGGTATTTCCCGCAAGCTGCCCGACACCGAGCGTGCTCGCCTGAAGAAGATTCTGAAGGACAAGCTGCCCGAGGGTGCTGGCGTGATTGTTCGTACCGCGGCGGAGGGTGCTTCTGAGGAGGAGCTGACCCACGATATTAACCGTCTGCGTGCGCAGTGGGAAGAGATTCAGGAGAAGGCTAACTCCCGTAAGGTACTGGCTCCGGAGATGCTCTACCAGGAGCCCGACCTGATGATTAAGACCGTGCGTGACGTCTTCAACGAGGACTTCACCGCGATGATTGTTCAGGGAGAGAACGCCTGGGATTCCATCGAGGCGTACGTGACCTACGTGGCGCCGGACCTGGTTTCCCGCCTGCAGCAGTGGGATGGCGAGGATGACCTCTTCGACCACTACCGCATCAACGAGCAGCTGGCGAAGGCTCTGGATCGTAAGGTGTACCTGCCTTCGGGTGGTTCGCTGGTGATTGACCGCACCGAAGCCATGACTGTGGTGGACGTGAACACCGGTAAGTTCACCGGTAGCGGCGGCAACCTGGAGGAGACCGTCACCAAGAACAACCTGGAAGCTGCTGAGGAGATTGTCCGCCAGCTGCGTCTGCGCGATATCGGCGGCATTATCGTCATTGACTTCATTGACATGGTGCTTGAGTCGAACCGCGACCTGGTTCTGCGTCGCCTGATTGAGTGCCTGGGCCGTGACCGTACCAAGCACCAGGTGGCTGAGGTGACCTCGCTGGGTCTGGTTCAGATGACCCGTAAGCGTCTGGGTACCGGTCTGCTTGAGGTCTTCTCGGAGCCCTGTGAGCAGTGTGCTGGCCGTGGCCTGATTGTGCATGATCAGCCGCTGAGCGGCCGTAGCGGTGGCGCGTCGGATTACATCCACCGCCATGAGCGTAATGACCGTAAGCGTAGCCGTGCCGCTGCCCGCGAGGATTCTCGTGACCAGCAGAAGCAGGATGCTCTGGAGTCGAAGAAGGCTGAGCGCCGTAACGCTATGGCTGCGGTGGCTGCCGCATCCGCTCAGGCTGATGAGGCTTCGGATGAGACCACTTCGACCCGTAAGAAGCGTAAGCGTCGCAAGCGTTCGCGCCGCGCGGAGACCGCTGAACTGTCTCTGGAGCAGGAGATTCAGAGCATTGCTGAGGTTGCCAGCGAGCAGGCCCACGCGGAGGTTGCTCAGCGTGAGGACAAGGTCGCTGAGGTGACTGGCGGCAACTGGATTGGCGAGCAGGGCGGTTTCTCCCTGGAGCAGCTGGCGAGCGCGTTTGACCGCGTGGAGGAGGAGTCCGCTGAGGATTCCTCGAATGGCTCTGACCAGGAGCGTTCTGCAGAGGACCGTTCGGAGGAGCGTCGTTCGTCCAAGCGTGGCGAGAAGAAGTCTTCTCGTAACCGCCAGCGCCGCGAGCTGACCGATGCGGATATTGCCGCTGTGGAGGATTCCGGTGCGGGTGCGCTGGAGGACGAGCACCACGTTGACCCGGAGCTCGACCCGCGCTTTAGCCGCTCTTCGGATCGTTTCGAGGCGATTCGCGCTGGCGAGGCGAAGGCTCGTGCTTCTCAGAAGGCTGGCCGTCTTGCCCGCACTGAGGGTGAGTCGTTCCGTTCGAACCGCGAGGATCGTGCGGCGAAGCGTCAGAACCGCGAGCAGCAGAACGCTGAGGCAACCTCCGAGAAGGCTCAGGAGTCCAAGCGTGTTGAGCGTGAGGATCTGCGCATTGAGGATGTCCGCGAGACTCCGCGTGCGTCCCGCCGCCGTGCGCGTCGTGCCGCTGATGAGAAGCGTGCCGAGAAGGCTGCTGAGCAGAGCGTGGCAACTGAGCAGAATGTGGCATCTGAGCAGGCACCCGCAAAGGATGGTAAAGTTGAGAAGTCCGCGAAGACTGAGTCTCGCCCGGTGGTGACCGGCGTGATTGGTGCTCCGGCTGTGACCGGTGTGATCGGTTCGGCTCCTGCCGCAGTTGAGGCTGAGGCTCCGGTTGAGGAGGCTCAGAAGCCTGCGGCTCAGAAGCCTGCGGCTCAGGTGCCGGGTTCAACCCCGCGTAAGCGTCGCACTCGCCGTGCGGCGTCGAGCGCTGGTGCTGGTGCTAAGGTAGTAACTGTTGACGCTTCCGAGCGTGCTGAGGGTTCCGTGGTTGCTTCCGCTTCTGTTGCGGATGTGGCTCCGGTGGCTGATGACGCTTCGGCTCCTGTCTTGTTCGGCATTGGCGTTGCCGCTGCCGATATTAAGCGTGAAGGTAAGGACGATTAGTCTTTAGCTTCCGATCATCGGAATTCCGATGGTGTGTATGTTGCGCCCCGGCGGGGTGGAGTAATCCACCTCGCCGGGGTTTTTATGCCCGGTCTACCTGCGGTGTATCTGCCGGGGTTGAGTAGTATCACGTGCCGACTTCGTGCGTTCCGAAAATTTATCTATTGCGCGGCGCGTAGATCATGCCGTATCCTTAAGGACTGGTGTTTATCTCAGTGAAGCCCTATCGACGCAGGGCCAGCGGGAGACACCGCTCCCACCCGCATCGTCTTCGGCGCGGTCGAGTATTCGGCTGAGGTTGGAACGTGCGGGAGAGAGACACCACCGGTGAGCCTCGCGTGTTGGCTTCGGCGGGCAATCCCGTCGGAACGCACGGGCCGTTCCTCCTTGTTCGCGGTCATTTGATTGGCGGGGGAGGGCGCACAGCAATGAAAGCGCAGGCTGCTCATTCGTGTGAGATTCAAGAAGCAAGTTGTCGAGAAAAGTGAGTCCCATAGTGGCATACGCGATTGTACGCGCTGGCGGCCGCCAGGAGAAGGTTTCCGTAGGCGACCTCGTTACCCTTGACCGTGTTGCAGGCGAGCCCGGCAGCACCATCGAGCTGCCCGTGCTGCTGCTCGTCGACGGTGACAAGGTCACCGCTGACGCAAAGTCCCTGGCTTCCGCCAAGGTTGTTGCTGAGAAGGTTGAGGACCTGCGCGGTCCGAAGATCGTTATTCAGAAGTACAAGAACAAGACCGGTTACAAGAAGCGTCAGGGCTTCCGCGCCGAGCTGACCACCGTCAAGATTACCGCTATCAACGCGTAATTAAGACGACCGGAATTCAACCCTAAGGTAGGAATACAGAATGGCACACAAGAAGGGCGCAAGCTCCACCCGTAACGGCCGTGACTCGAACCCCCAGTACCTCGGTGTTAAGCGCTACGGCGGCCAGTCCGTCAACGCAGGCGAGATTCTCGTTCGCCAGCGCGGCACCCACTTCCACCCCGGCCTGAACGTTGGCCGCGGTGGCGACGACACCCTGTTCGCTCTGGCAGCAGGCACCGTCGAATTCGGTACCCGCAAGGGCCGCAAGGTCGTTAACATCCTGGCAGCAGCTGAGTAATACTCACCGCTAGGGCAGAGGGGGTAGGCGTTAGTCTACCCCCTCTCGCTATGACCTCGAATGCCGTGGATGCCCGTGCTGGGTTCCACGATGAGGCGCACCCCAACCCGGTCGCGCCTGCCGCCGCATCCGCAGCATGATTGGTGTGTGCCGTGCGGTGGCGAAGTGAAGATGTTCAAGATAAGGAGAACCCGTGGCAGAGTTCGTGGACCGCGTGGTCTTGCATGTATCTGGCGGTCGCGGAGGTAACGGCTGCGTCTCCGTGCGACGTGAAAAGTTTAAGCCCCTGGGCGGCCCTAACGGCGGTAATGGTGGTAATGGTGGCGCGGTGATTCTGCGCGTGGATAACCAGACCACGACCCTGTTGGAGTACCACCACAGCCCGCATCAGCACGCCCCGAATGGCGATATTGGTCGTGGCGATATGCACCACGGCTATAACGGTGAGGACCTGGTTCTGACCGTGCCGCAGGGTACTGTGGTGAAGGACCGCGAGGGTAATGTTTTGGCTGACCTGCTGCGTGTGGGCGACGAGTATGTTGCTGCCCATGGTGGTATGGGCGGTCTGGGTAACGCTGCGTTGGCTTCGGCTAAGCGTAAGGCTCCCGGTTTTGCTCTGTTGGGCACCCCCGGTGAAGAGGCTGATATTGTTCTGGAGCTGAAGTCCATTGCGGATGTGGCTCTGGTGGGTTACCCGTCGGCGGGTAAGTCTTCGTTGATTGCTGCGATTTCTGCGGCGCGTCCGAAGATTGCTGACTACCCGTTCACCACCCTGATCCCGAACCTGGGTGTGGTGCAGGCAGGCGATGTTCGCTATACCGTTGCGGATGTTCCGGGTCTGATTGAGGGCGCTTCTGAGGGTCGCGGTCTGGGTCACCGCTTCCTGCGCCATGTGGAGCGTTCTTCGGCTCTGGTGCATGTGATTGACTGCGCTACTTTGGAGCCGGGCCGCGACCCGATCAGTGACTTTGAGGTGATTCGCGGCGAGCTGCAGAACTATGAGGTTGACCCGACTGCGGGTGTGACCGTGCCGCTGCATGAGCGTCCGCAGATTGTGGTGCTCAATAAGATTGACGTTCCTGAGGCTCGTGAGCTGGCTGAGTTTGTTCGCCCCGAGTTTGAGGAGATGGGTTTCAAGGTCTTCGAGATTTCGACTGCTTCCCATGAGGGTCTGAAGTCCCTGATCTTTGCGATGGCAAAGCTCGTTGAGGAAGACCGCGAGGCTCGTGCCGCTGCCGAGAAGGAAGCGGAGCGCGTGGTTGTTGAGGCTCCTGTGGTTCGCCCGAAGGGCTTCCGCGTTAAGAAGAAGCAGGAGTTCATTATTCGCCGCGAGGAGCGTAACCTTGAGCCGCTGTTCCGCGTGATTGGTGAGAAGCCTGAGCGTTGGATTCAGCAGACTGACTTCAATAATGATGAGGCTGTCGGCTACCTGGCGGACCGCCTGGCGCGCCTGGGTGTTGAGGATGAGCTGTTCAAGGCTGGTGCTCGTGCCGGTGACGCCGTGGTGATTGGTGAGAATGACAACTCGGTGATCTTCGATTGGGAGCCGACCATGGTCGGTGGCGCTGAGTTGCTGTCCTCCCCGCGTGGTACGGACGCTCGTCTGGAAGAGATCATTCGCCCGACTCGTGCGCAGAAGCGTGTGGAGTACAAGGAGCGTATGGACGCGAAGGCGGAGGCTCGTGCCGAGCTGGAGTCCGAGCGCGCTGCAGGCGTGTGGACCGAGTCGGTTGAGTACCGCAAGAAGTTGAAGGAAGGCAAGGTCGACGAGAATATCGACATGCCGAACGTCGACGACTAGTAGCTGAAGCGTAGCTGTTGCCTAGACAGCTGTTGCCTAGACAGCTGTTTCATAGACAGCTGTTTCATAGACAGTGAGTGGTGCCGCGTACCGGGGTTTGGCTCCGGTGCGCGGTGCTTTCTTGTGTGCGGTGCTTTCTTTTGTGTTCTGTGGTTGCCGCTCGCGCCGGATGTGTGTGTTGGAACATGCGGGTGAGCCTGCGGTGAACCTGTGGTCGGGCGTGCTGGCTGGGTATTCCACTGGCGGCTTAGCTCACCCCCGTCATTTCGGTTTTTTTGACCGTAAGCAGGTAGCATAGAGGGGAATGTACGCGGGCACCGTTTTCGGTGTTGCGTACCTTCTGTGTACCTGCCCGCATCCGCACCTGTGGTGGCTCTTTAAGTTGCCGTGGTGCGGTCTCTGTCCCCAGCAAGGACGGCATTTGTGACTGACCAGCCTGTTCACCTTGATTTTGGTGCTCCGAGCACCGAGTCGATTCCCCCGCGTACCCCCGGTCGGGTGCGTCTGGGTGTGATGGGTGGAACCTTCGACCCGATTCACCACGGACACCTGGTGGCAGCTAGTGAAGTTGCCGCCGTGTTCGACCTGGACGAGGTTGTGTTCGTTCCGACCGGTCAGCCCTGGCAGAAGGTGGGGGAGCGGCACGTGAGTGACGCTGAGCATCGCTACCTGATGACGGTGATTGCGACCGCGTCGAACCCGCGTTTTACGGTGAGCCGTATTGATATTGACCGTGGCGGCGCCACCTACACCTTTGATACGCTTAACGAGCTGCGCGCCCTGCGCCCGGATGCTGACCTGTTCTTCATTACCGGCGCGGACGCGATTAGCCAGATTATGACCTGGCGCAATGCCCATAAGCTGTGGGATTTGGCGACTTTTGTGGGTGTGACCCGCCCCGATCACGATCTGGATCCGCCGCTGGCTGAGGGTCGTCATATTACGACCCTGAAGATTCCTGCGATGGCGATTTCTTCGACCGATATTCGTCGCCGCGCAGCTGAAGATGCCCCCATCTGGTACCTGGTGCCGGATGGTGTGGTGCAGTACATTGCTAAGTACGGCCTGTACAAGAAGGACGCTTTGACGGCGTACCGTGACGGCTTGCCTCACGTGAAAGATGAGTCTGGGCAGGCACCCCAATCGACGAATAATGAGGGAACACATGAGTGAAGCTACGGGTTCGAAGCCCTATAGCGAGGACGAAGCGTACCTCTACGAGACGTACGTGACCGAGGACGGCATTGAGGTGCCGCCGCCTACTAAGGTGATGGGTCCGCGCCGTCTTGCCCGCTACCGTGAAGAAGTTGCCGAGTACCTGCGTGCAGCCCGCCGCGGTGAGCCCGCGAAGCCTGTTGCGAATATGGGCTCCGTGATTCATGCGGACGCTATTGACCCGCAGGTTCTGGCTGTTCAGCGTCGTTTTGCGGCGCTGGCGGCGCAGGGCAAGATTGACACTGAGGCGAACGATGAGGAGAAGCTGCACGAGCCTGCTCCTCTGACCAGTAGCCTGCGTATTCTGCGTCCCGAAGAGATCGCGCAGAACCGTGTGGATGCGACCAGCCCCTCCGCGGTGGATAACCCGATGACTTCTTCAATCCCTGTCATTGCCGTGGTCAAGGAGGAGAAGCCGGAACCCGAGCTGCACCAGTACCTGGTGCGCGATGAGCCGAAGGTTGAGGAGCTGGACAGCTCTGACGTTGAGGCTGAGCAGACCGAGGTCGCTTCCGTTGAGGAAGAGACCGTTGAGGTTGCTGAGGTTGAAGAGTCTGCTGACGAACTGCCCACCCGCGTGAGCGCAGTGAACGCGCAGGGTCTTGACCTGAGCGTGCTGGATAGCGCCTCCGCTGGTGACACCGTGGATTCGGTGGACGGCGACCCGACCGTTGCTCTGAGCCCGGATGAGGTTGAGGAGCTGCTGCAGCGCATGGTGGATCGTCAGGATCCCGAAGAGTCTGCTGCTCTGGTTGAAGAGGTCACCGAGGACGCTGAGGAGTCTGAGGAGTCTGAGGAAGCCGCAGAAGACGGCGAGTCCAAGTCCGCTGAGTCGAAGTCTGCACCGGTGCCTTCCGCTGAGGCTTCGAAGGAAGCTGATGAGTCTGCTTCTGAGAGCGCTGTTGAGAAGGCTGAAGAGGTTCTGCAGCCTGCGCAGAAGACCTCCCTGGCGTGGCTGTGGATTGTGCTGTTGCTCGCCCTGGTCGTTGTTGGTCTGATTATGATTTTTGGCCCTAAGTAGGCCGTGAACAATGCACCCCTGTTGCGGGTGCTGCCGGCGGGTGTTCTGCCGGCAAGGAAGGAAAATATGACTGCTGCACAGTCCTCGATTGAGGCTCTGCGCATTGCCGCCCGCGCTGCGGAGGAGAAGCAGGGAACGAACCTGTTCGCTGTGGATGCTTCCGACGCGATGGGTCTGATTGATGGCTTCCTGGTGGTTTCTGCCCACAATGAGCGCCTCGTGAACGCCGTTGCGGATGAGGTTGAGGACGCTCTGCGTGAGCAGGCTGACCTGAAGCCGGTCCGCCGTGAGGGTCGTTCCTCGGGTCGTTGGATTCTGCTGGACTTCGGCGATATTGTCGTGCACGTTCAGCATGAGGAGGACCGCGAGTTCTACGCTCTGGATCGTCTGTGGGCTGAGGCTCCGCGTATTGAGCTGGGCGTTGAGAACGAGGCTCCCTTCGACATTGAGGGTGAGACTGAGGAAGATGCTGCACGCATCATTCCCGCTCAGGATGAGGCATAGGCTTCTGCTTGATTTTTAGCTGATGAGGGGTGGGCTCTGCTGGCGCTGTATGGTGCCGCGGGGTCCGCCCTTCTTGCTTAGCCTTTGGCTTACCCGCCGGGAACTTTTTGGATTTTTGGGTGCGCTGGTTTGCATCGCTGTCCGTGGTGTGTGTAATATATTCATGTTGCCTCGTTGAGGTCACTAACAGAATATGGGGATATGGCGCAGCTGGTAGCGCACCTGCATGGCATGCAGGGGGTCAGGGGTTCGAGTCCCCTTATCTCCACGTTTTCCTCGGTTGAGGAGCTTGTCGCCCGGTTCTTGTGAATCGGGCGATTTTGCTATCTGCCGGTAGTTTTCGGTAGCCGACAGTTCTTTAGAGCTGACGGTGTAGTGAGTAGTTAAGGAGCCACTCATGGGAGCGCACGCACATCACGGCCACGGCGGTCACCACGGGCATCACCACGACCATTCGCATGCCCCGAGCCCGGAGGACGCCGCCTCGATGCGTCCGCGACTGCTGATTGCGTTCAGTCTGGCGGTCGTTATTGTGTTGGCGCAGGCGATTGGTTCGTTGGTCACCGGAAGTCTTGCGTTGCTGACTGATACGGCGCACGCTGTTACGGATGCCTCGGGCCTGCTGGTGGCGCTTACGGCGGCTTCGCTCATGACGCGCCCGGCAACGTCCCGCCGCACGTGGGGTTTCCGCCGTATTGAGGTGCTTGCCGCCCTCGGGCAGTCGGTGCTGCTGCTGGCGGTGGGTATCTACACGGCGGTGGAGGGCGTGCATCGCCTGTTCGCCCCGCCGGAGGTGCCCGGCACCGAGCTGCTGATCTTTGGTGTGGTCGGCCTGGTGGCGAACGCTATTGGTATTGCGGTGCTGGCTACGGCGAGGAACGCGAACTTCAATATGCGTGCCGCGTTCCTGGAGGTGCTCAATGACGCCCTGGGCTCGCTGGGCGTGATTGTGGCGGCTATCGTGATTTGGCTGACCGGCTTCTACCAGGCGGATGCCCTGGCGGGTCTATTCATTGCGGCGCTGATTGTGCCGCGTGCAGTACGTTTGATGAAGCAGACCACGGCGGTGCTCATGGAGTTTACCCCGGACGGCCTGGACCTGGACGCGATGCGTGAGCACATGCTGCGCGTTGACGGCGTTGTAGAGGTGCACGATGTGCACGCCTCGATGGTGGCGACCGGTCTGCCAGTGGTGACCGCGCACGTGGTGGTTGCCGATTCATGCTTCCATGACGGGTCTGCGGTGACGATTCTGGACCATATCCGTTCGTGTGTGGCGAGCCATTTTGAGGTGTCGGTTGAGCACTCGACCTTCCAGCTGGAGACCGCCGAGCTGGGTGGTCGTGAGCCGGCTTCGATTCGCCACCCGTAGGCTGGCTCGCGTAGGTTTTGCCTCGCGTAGGTTTTGCCTCGCGTAGATTTTGCCCATGCTTCGCCGGCAGGTCTGCCCGCCGCGGTAGATAGAGCAGAAATAGCAAGCCAGAACAGGTACCAGAACCAGAGATAGCGGGGGAGAGGCGACCGTTATATTTGGTGGCTCAACTATGCAAAAGATACACTCTTTAGGGAGCAAAAAGTGCTCCTCACCCGCACACTTTGACAGGTCCGCTGGCTGGCTCTTTAGCTTGGCAGCCGCGGTGGCCTGTAACGATGAGCGCCTCAGCCCAGCTGAAACGGAATAGCTGAAACGGAACAGCGGGCGGGCGCATCCTGGAATTTTTGACGAGAACAACCACGATTAGCAGCAGATACGGAACACTATGCATTCACCTATTGCCACTTACCTGACCGAGACCCTCGAGTCGGTCGCTTCTGATACCTCCGGTGAGTTGGCAAACTACATTCCGGAACTTGCCGCCGTGGACCCGGACAAGCTTGCCGCGTCTATCGCCATGGTTGATGGTGAGCAGTACGCCGCCGGTGACTCCGATGTGGAGTTCACGATCCAGTCGATTTCTAAGCCGTTCGTGTACGCCCTGGCGCTCGCGGACCGCGGCTATGATGACGTGCTTGCGAAGGTGGGCGTGGAGCCTTCCGGTGAGCCGTTCAACGAGCTGTCCCTGGAGGACGGCTCCGGTAAGCCGCTGAACCCGATGATTAACGCGGGCGCGATTACCACCCATTCGCTGGTGGGTCCTCCCGGTGCGACTCAGGGCGAGCGTATGGAGCGTGTCATTTCTGGTTTGTCTGCGTTTGCGGGCCGTCGCCTGTCGGTGAATGAGCGCGTGTACGAGTCTGAGCTGGAGCACGCGCACCGCAACTACGCGATTGCGCACATGCTGCGCGGCCACGGCATCCTGACCGGTGACCCGACTGTGGCGGTGCAGGGTTATACCCGCCAGTGCTCGCTGATGGTGACGGTTAAGGATTTGGCGTTGATGGCGGCGACTTTGGCGAACTATGGTGTGCATCCGGTGACGGGTGAGCAGGTGGTTCCTAAGACTGTGGTGCGTCAGGTGCTGAGCGTCATGTTCACGTGCGGCATGTATAACTCTGCGGGTGACTGGGCGACCCAGGTGGGTGTGCCGGCGAAGAGCGGCGTGGGCGGCGGCATTATTGGTGCGGTGCCCGGTCAGCTGGGTGTGGCGACGTTCTCGCCGCGTCTGGACGGTCACGGTAACAGTGTGCGCGGTGTGGAGCTGTTCGAGCAGTTCTCGGATGACATGGGCATGCACGTGATGAACGTGCCGACCGTGGCTCGTTCGGCGTTGCGCGCGAACTACCAGATCGGTTCGGGCGATGAGTCTATGCGCCTGATTCAGTTGCAGGGCCGTATCCGTTTTGCGGGTGTGGAGCGTGTGATTCGTGAGATTGTGGAATCCCCGATGGAGGGTTCGAAGGTCGCCCTGGATGTGACTCGCGTGTACGCGGTGGATGAGGTCGCTCAGAGCATGCTCCTGGAGCTGATGCGTCGCCTGCGGAATGATGGGTACAAGGTGTACCTGATTGATAATGACGAGACGATCACGAATACGGATGCGCTGCGCAGCATGGGTGTGAAGGTTCTGACGAACCCGGCGGCGGTGACTTCTGCTGAGTCGGATGCTGAGCGTGTGGCTGAGGCAGACGCCGAAGAGGCTGCGGAGGCTGCGGCTCTGGAGGCGCTGAATGCGTTGGAATCCGCTCAGGCGGAACAGCCGGAAGCTTCGGAGTCCGAGTAGGTTTCACTCCGCGTACTTGATCGTATCTGCGTACTTGGCAGTACGATTGCGTGAACTTTATATATTGAGGCCCCTTCCCTAGGCGCGTTATGAACGTGTTCAGGGGGAGGGGCCTTGCTGCGCTTACCTAGAGCTGCACCTTGCGCTGTAGCTGGAGCTGTACCTGAATCTGTACATAGAGCTGTACCTGGGATTATCCGGCGTGCGGGTAGCTTAGTGTACTGAGCGTGGTCTTCGATGAGTGAGGGGACTGAAAGTGCATAAAGGTTCTTTAATAGCGCAGTTGTTAATCATTAAGTAATATTTTGAATTTTTCGATAGCTAACAGTGGTCTCATCATACACTCGTAATATGAACACTGTTCCACACTCAGAAACACCTATCACTACTCGTCAGTCCGCTATCGTCAACCCCGCTACTGACCACATGATATCGGGCGCCTCTGCCCGCGCCTCCATGGGGCGACGGGAACTCTTACAACACGTTGGTACCTTTGGCCTGGGCGCGGTGAGCTTCGGCGTGCTGGGTCTTGGCCTCACCGGTTGCACCCCGTCGAACACCCCATCGAGCAGCCCGTCCGGTAGTGCGTCGGGTAGCGCCTCGGCGAGCCCTTCTTCGACCCCTTCCGCATCTGGCTCCGCAACGGGTACCCCATCCCCGACCGCCGCGGCATCTCAGACCGCTTCTGCGACTGCGACCTCGTCGAACCCGGTTCCCGAAGCTCGTGCCTGGACCGGCCCGCAGACCGGCCTGCCCGGTGAGGGCAAGTACATTGCGTGGACGGTCGATGACGGCGCCGACCCGGAGGTGGTGCGCGCCTACGCGGAGTTTTCCCGCCGTACCGGCACGCGCCTCACGTTCTTTATTAACTGCCAGTACCCGGCGTTTAAGCAGCATCGTGACCTGTTGCTTCCGCTGGTGAAGAGTGGTCAGTTGCAGATTGCGAACCATACGTATAGTCATGCGGCGTTGACGAGCCTGACGGATGAGCAGATTGTGCGTGAGCTGACTCGTAATGATGAGGAGATTGTGCGGCTTTTTGGGGTGTCTTCGAAGCCGTATTTCCGCCCGCCGTACGGGTATTATGATGAGCGCGTGTTGGCGGCTGCGGCGTCGTGTGGTTTTACGCGCCCGGTGCTGTGGTACGGGTCGTTGGCGGATTCGTCTAATATTTCTTCGGCTGAGGTGTATGCCTATGCGGAGAAGTACGCTTTGGCTCAGCATATTGTGATTGGGCATTTGAATTATCGGGGTGTGGTGTCTGAGCTGGACCATATTCGGGCGTTGTTGGATCAACGGGGGTTGACGACGGTGACGATTCGTGACTATTACGGGTAGTGCGGGGGAGTCCTGGCGGGGGTTCCGGTGGGTATACTGGGAGGCATGATGAAGCTTCCTCAGAACCCTATTCTTCGGCAGGTGCACCGTTTCCGTGAGTCACTGCTGCTTCTGCTGTATTACTCGCTGTCTTTTCTGGGTGTGCGGTGGATGCGCACGGGGCATCCGCGTGTGGCGGCGGTGTGGTCTGTGGGTTTGTGGCTGAACTTGGTGCTGCGTGGCATGGGCCAGGTGGTGCGTATGCTGGTGCCGGTCCTGCAGGATGCGGAGGCGCGCCGTGCTCGTGCTGAGCGTGCCCGCGCCTACCAACCGCGCTAACCTCACCGGCTGAGCTAACAGAACGAGGCTGATATGCTGAAGCCCCCTTGTACTAGAAATAGTACGAGGGGGCTTCGCTATAAGAACGGGCAGGAGCCTAGTGCTTCTTCTTCGGCTCGCACGCCACGCCGTCACCGTCTCTATCCAACTCAGCCCGATATCCAGGTTCACCCCGGTGTATGGGTGCGGCACCTGCGGCTCGGGCTTCAGCACAGTTCTTGTAATAGACGCTGGATTGCGCCGGTGCTTCCCGGGCAGGAGCTTCCTGAGTAGGCACCCTCTGAGCGGGGGCAACTGCCGCAGGCTCCTGAACTGGAGCCTGCGTTGCCACGCGAGTAGGCCTTGGTTTCGTGGCTCGTGGAGTAGGAGTATATGTCTCCCACGGAGCTACAGAAGGACTGGGAGTTGGTGAAGGCGAAGGAGTTCGTTTAGGACGTTTAGTTTTACTAGGCTTGGGTGAAGGGGTCTTTGAAGCAGAGTCTTTAGCAGGTACAGTTTTCTGTTCAGAGGTCTCCGTCGAGCAACCGGTCAACAACAGAGCACCCGCAAGAACACCAGCGGTCGCGGCGTGAAATTTCAACACAATATTCCTTTATAAAGTGAGTGGACAAGCGTGTTCACCGTAGAACACACACTCCAGTGTAAAGGAAAACAGCCCCACCCGCAGACAACATCGAGCCGCCCACAAAGAGCCCGACAAGGAAAGACACAGTGTGCGGGCATGGCAAAGCCCCCTCGCACCGGTTCGCACAGAACCGGCACAAGGGGGCTTCGCTATATCTGTTGCTTCGCCATATCTGGGGCTGTATGAGCCGGGGAGAGCTAGGGGAGTAGTCCCCGCCGGGACAGCTCTAGCCAGAACCGCTAGCTCTAGCCGGGCTGAGGCTAGGAGCAGTTGCCGTTCACATCGCAGGACGGACCCGCCTCCGCAGCATTGTTACCTGCTGCGTCACCAGCCGCGCCCGCCAGCGGGTTCAGGAACTCAACCTGATGAGTCTGCTCCCACACCTGACGCAGCGCCTGCACCAGCGCCTCCGCAGGCTGCGCACCATTCACCGCCCACTTCG
Organism: Rothia sp. HMSC061C12; assembly: GCF_001815755.1. NCBI lineage: Bacteria > Bacillati > Actinomycetota > Actinomycetes > Micrococcales > Micrococcaceae > Rothia > Rothia sp. HMSC061C12. Next base: position 17,713 of record NZ_KV821875.1, on the reverse strand, counting down.
ACTCAATCAAGAAGAACGGCACACCATTAATGCCCAGCTGGTGCGCCAACTGCTCATCAGCGCGCACATCCACCGCGTAACGGTCGCTCTTCAACACCGCCTCAACCTCGGCGGTATCCAAACCAATCTCAGAGGCGATATCCAGAATCGACTCGTGATCCTGCACCGAACGGCCCTGCGTGAAGTACGCCTTCTTAAACGCCTCCTGCGCCGCCGATGCCAAACCCTGCTCCGCCGCATAATGAATCACACGGTGCGCATCAAACGTGTTACCGTAGCGTGCCTGCCGCCAATTGAAATCCAAACCCACCTCGCGGGCACGCTCCGCTATCGACTCCTGGCTCGCAATCGCCTGCTCCAACGGCATCTGATACTTGCCAGCAATCATCTCAGGCAACGAACCTGCCGGATGCTCCGTAGCCGACGGGTCCAGCTCAAAACTATGCCACACCACCTCAACCTCGTCACGGTGCTCAAACTCGGCGAGCGCCTGCTCCAGGTTACGCTTGCCCACGTAGCAGAAGGGGCACACAATATCGGACCAAATATCAATACGCATGGTGTCTATTCCTCTCACACTCGGATGGGGCAACTGCCGCCCTGTACGATCACCTAACGCCCCGGTTGCCGCGTTTATTCTCGCCGGGTACGGCAAAGCCCCCTCGTACCGGTCCGTAGGGGAACCGGGTCAAGGGGGCTTAGCACACGCGAAATACGCGAACCTATCGGCGGGCAGCCGTCGGTGCGGTCGTGGCAGTAGCCGCGGGTGCGGTGGTCGCACGAGCCGGCGGAGCCGTAGTGGTTGCCGCCGCAGGTGCAGTCGTAGCCTGCTGGGTAGCCGCTACCTCATCCTCATAGCGGGTAGTCGGCGCCTGAGTCGGAGCCTCAGTAGTCGGCTCCTGGGTAGGGGCCGGTGCCTCCGTAGTCGCCTCGGGGGAGGGGGTGTTCTCCTCCGGGGTGGGGGTCGGCGAAGGAGCCGCCGCCTTAATCTCTTCCTCGGATGCGTCACCGTAGTAGTCACGAACCGTCACCGCAGTCAGGCCGCGGTCATCGAGCAGGCCCTTCACCTTATCCAGAATCGGGATGATCGTCTCGTAGTTCAGGTGACCCAGCACAATCTGCTGCGGCAACATGTAGCGGATACAACGCATGTAAATCACACGGGAGCTGGTCTTCGCCTCGTCGCCGGTAGTGCCGTTCCACATGACCGGGCGGGTAAAACCAATCTCACCGGCAGCCTTCAGCACCGCATCGTTGTAGCGGCCGTACGGCGGGCGGAAGTACGGCTTCGACGAGACACCGAACATGCTCATAATCTCGTCTTCGTTACGCTGCAGCTCTTCCTTCACACCCTCAGCATCCAGGGTGGTCAGGTCAGCGTGGTTGTACGTGTGGTTCGCAACCTGAATCTGGCCGCTCTGAACCAGCGGACGCAGCAACGACACATGCTCCTTAAAACCGGTGTACGAAGCGTTAATGAAGAACGTCAGGCGAGTATTCGTACGCTTCGAGAACTCAGCGTAGCCGCGAATCGCCTCCGGGCTTGCGCCGTCATCAACAGTCCACGCAACATACTTGCCGTCACCAATGAGGGAGTTGCCGATGCCGGGCCATTCGCGCGGCTTATCAACCGGGTTGCCAGCAGCGGCAACCGTCGGCGAATTCGTGGGTGCGGGGCGAGTAGCAGTAGCAGAGGTCTCGCCGCCAGCCTGATACGGAGTGAAATTACCGCTGGTGCCGTCGTAGTCATTCGACTTCTTCGAGCAGGCAGCAATCAGCGGAAGCATAGCAGTGCCGAGCACAAAAAGTCGGCGGTTAGGCTGTGAGTGGGTCATACTCTCCAGGATAACGCCCCCACCTGCAAGGAACGAATCTGAACAGCGAATACACCCTAAATAATGTGCACATCACACCCCGCGCTCAGCACCACAGTATTAATAGGTATAAAAACTAGGTATAAGAACACAAAATCCTAAAGCCGCAAGCCGGTAACGCTCCGCTACACTAGTGGGATGGAGAATTTGGGCACTCACGAACTGCGCAACCTTGTGAACGATGCTGCCGACGAGGCTGTCAACATCGGCTACCGTGTTGCAGACCGGCTGCACAGGTGGCGCGAAAAGCGTGCCATCGCTGCCGGTCGCGAGCCTATCCTCGTGCCCACCGAAGGCTACGGCCGCGCCGCCTCCGACGGAACCCCCGGCTGGGTCCGCGTTATCGCCCGCGCCCTTTACAAGACGGTCAACCTCGAACGCCTCCTGCAGGTCGTCGACGGCACCCAAGACACCGCCAACCCCATGCGCGGCTGGCGCTCCTTCACCGCAACCGCAATGTCCGATGCGCCCGTCACCATCGTCATCGACGGCACCAAGCACGAGGCGTACACCGACCGCGGCGGCGTGCTCGACGTCAAACTCAGCATCGACCTGGAACCCGGCATACACGAAGTCATCATGTACGTGCCCGGTTCCCGCGCCGTAGCAACCAGCGTCTATATCGTTCCCGAAAGCCAGAAGCTCGGCGTCATCATGGACGTCGACGACACCGTCATGGTCACCATGCTGCCGCGCCCCATGGTTGCCGCCTGGAACTCCTTCATCCTCGACGAGCACGCACGTATCCCCACCCCCGGCATGGCGGTCATGACCGACCGTATCCGCCGCAGCCACCCGAATGCGCCGTTCATGTACCTGTCCACCGGCGCCTGGAACATCACCCCGACCCTGCGCCGTTTCCTCAGCCGCAACGGCTACCCGCGCGGCACGTTCCTGCTCACCGACTGGGGCCCCACCCCGGACCGCTGGTTCCGCTCCGGAACCAACCATAAGGTCGAGTCCCTGCGCCGCCTCGCCGAGGAATTCCCGCAAATGAAGTGGATCCTCGTCGGTGACGACGGGCAGCGCGACCCGTACATCTACAACGGCTTCGCGGTACGCTACCCGGACAACGTCGCGGCAATCGTCATCCGCAACCTGACGGTGGGGGAGACCATGCTCGCCTCCGGCCGAGTCTGGAGTGACTACCGTGCCGAACAGATGATGCGCTCGCCGCTGTGGATTGAAGCCACCGACGGCGTAACGCTGAGTAAGAAACTGCGTGAGCTGGGCCTGATCGATTTCTAGCCGGTTACTGCTCGCCGGTTGCTAAAATCTGTGCCTATAGCCTGTAAACCCACCGCAAATACCGCGAAATGCCGGTATATGCGGTGGGTTTTGGTGTTTCAGCGGAATTAACCAACTTAAACCCACGACACACCGGCTGCTGAAAAAGAGTTAAAAATCTTTTCTACAGCCTTAATCACATAGCTTAAACCCGCTCGAAGGGGGTTAACCCCCGCCTTTAAGAAAGTCCGTTCTGCTTTAAAACCGCGCCGTTCCGCGCAAGAACGGGTGAGAGCGGAAATCTCTTTAAAATCAAGCCCGAATCTGCCGGGTTTTATGCCCCCAAACGCATACATGAGGTTAACTGAACCTCAACTCAGCGGGCGAATGAACCCTTAAAAATCCTGACCAACTTAAACCCCACCTGTGGATAACCCGGCACACCCCGCGAAAATACGGCGAACTAGCCCCGCGGCAGGGTGTGGATAAGCTGTAGACACCCCCTCTTAAGTGGGTTCAACTGTGGGTTTATCGAACGAAACACGACCCTCGCACCACATCATCTTGTGGTGCAGAAAAATCTCGACACTAGATGTAGTATTAATACTCGGTTCCACCACTACGGCACTTTTAGGCGCCCTGCCCCAGAGCAGGAAACCGCCACGCCCCACTAGGAGGGGGCAGTGGACGGCACAGCGCCCGCCGTAAATAACACGTGGTGAACCACCGACGAAACACGCCAGATTCATTCACGAGATAAGCCCGCCCGAGCGGGAGAAAGTAAGAGGCACTCCCATGGTAGTGACCGTGTACACCAAGCCCCAGTGCGTCCAGTGCAACATGACCTACCGCGCCCTCGACGCGAAGGGTATCAGCTACACCAAGGTTGATATCACCGAAGACGCTCAGGCCCTCGAAATGGTCAAGTCCCTCGGCTACATGCAGGCACCCGTCGTCATCGCAGGCGACGAGCACTGGTCCGGCTTCCAGCCCGACAAGATCAACGCTCTGGCAGCGTAACAACCCTGCCGAAACCCGTACAAACGGAAAATCGGCACGGAACCACACCGGCCCACGAGAATAAGGAGTACAGATTGAGTACCGCCCTCACGCCCAACCCCGTCGACGAGCACGCAGAAATCCGCAAGATTCTTATGGATGCACGCAATGCTTCCGAGGGTCGAGCGACCGAGGACGAACTGGACGATACAGCGCCACTCATCGTGTACTTCTCCTCCATCTCCGGTAACACCCACAAGTTCGTGGAGAAGATCCGTGCCCGCCGCCTCCGCCTGCCGCTGCGCACCGGCGAAGACACCCTCATTCTTGATGAGCCGTTCGTGCTCATCGTCCCCACCTACGGCAAGCCCGAAGGCGCCGGTAACGTTCCCCCGCAGGTGGTTAAATTCCTGAACGTGGAGCAGAATCGCCACCACATACTCGGTGTGATTGGCTCCGGCAACACCAACTTTGGTCCGCTCTTCGGTATCGCGGCAGACATTGTCGCCAAGAAGTGCGATGTGCCCGTGCTCTTCAAATTTGAGCTCATGGGCACCGATTCAGATGTAGAAAAAGTCAACGAAGGATTGGAAGCATTTTGGACGCAAAACTGCCCTCAGCACTAGAAACTCTCGGTGCGAGCCACAACGGCAAGAGCGTGCCCGAGAAGTTCAAGGGTATGAGCTACCACGAGCTGAACGCACTGCTGAACCTCTACGATGAGAACGGCCAGATTCAGTTCGATGCAGACCGCCAGGCGGCACGACAGTACTTCCTGCAGCACGTCAACAACAACACCGTCTTCTTCCACGACCTGGAAGAGAAGATCGAGTACCTGATCGAGAACCAGTACTACGAGCCGGAACTCTTCGACAAGTACAACTTCCAGTTCATTAAGAACCTGTTCAAGCGCGCCTACGCCGTGAAGTTCCGCTTCCCGACCTTCCTGGGTGCCTTCAAGTTCTACACCTCCTACGCGCTCAAGACCTTCGACGGTCAGCGCTACCTGGAGCGTTTCGAAGACCGCGTCTGCATGGTCGCACTGCTGCTGGCAGAAGGCAACGAGAAGCTCGCCGAAGACATCGTCGACGAGATCATCTCCGGCCGTTTCCAGCCGGCAACCCCCACCTTCCTCAACGCAGGTAAGCGTCAGCGCGGCGAGCTCGTCTCCTGCTTCCTGCTGCGCATGGAAGACAACATGGAGTCCATCGGCCGCTCCATCAACTCTGCACTGCAGCTCTCCAAGCGCGGCGGCGGCGTGGCATTCGCCCTGACCAACCTGCGCGAGTCCGGTGCGCCCATTAAGAAGATTGAGAACCAGTCCTCGGGCGTTATCCCCGTCATGAAGCTGCTGGAAGACGCCTTCTCCTACGCAAACCAGCTCGGCGCACGTCAGGGTGCCGGTGCCGTGTACCTGCACGCACACCACCCCGACATCTACGCCTTCCTGGACACCAAGCGTGAGAACGCTGACGAGAAGATCCGCATCAAGACCCTCTCCCTGGGCGTTGTCATCCCCGACATCACCTTCGAGCTGGCGAAGAAGAACGAGGACATGTACCTCTTCTCCCCGTACGATGTGGAACGCATCTACGGTGTGCCCTTCTCCGACATCAACGTCTCCGAGAAGTACTACGAAATGGTCGACGATGCACGCATCACCAAGACCAAGATCAACGCGCGTGAGTTCTTCCAGACCATCGCAGAGATCCAGTTCGAGTCCGGCTACCCGTACGTGATGTTCGAAGACACCGTCAACCGCGCGAACCCCATCGCCGGTAAGATCATCATGTCCAACCTGTGCTCCGAGATCCTGCAGGTTTCTGAGCCGTCCACCTACCACGCTGACCTCGGCTACGAGACCGTCGGTAAGGACATCTCCTGCAACCTCGGCTCGCTGAACATTGCACTGACCATGGACGGCGACGACTTCGGCAAGACCGTGGAAACCGCGATTCGTTCGCTGACCTCCGTCTCCGACCAGTCTGACATCCGCTCCGTACCCTCCATCGAGCGCGGCAACGGCATGAGCCACGCCGTGGGTCTGGGCCAGATGAACCTGCACGGCTACCTGGCACGCGAGCACGTCTACTACGGTTCCGAAGAAGCACTGGACTTCACCAACATGTACTTCTACACCGTTGCCTACCACGCAATCCGCGCCTCCATGCAGATCGCTAAGGAACGCGGTCAGCGTTTCGAGGGCTTCGAGAACTCGAAGTACGCATCCGGTGAGTTCTTTGCAAAGTACATTGAGAAGGAATGGGCACCGCAGACCGAGCGTACCCGCGAACTGTTCGCTAAGCACCACATCCCCACCCGTGAAGAGTGGATTCAGCTGGCTGCTGACGTGGCACAGTACGGCATGTACAACCAGAACCTGCAGGCTGTTCCGCCGACCGGCTCCATTTCCTACATCAACGGTTCGACCTCTTCGATTCACCCGATCGCTTCGAAGATTGAGATCCGCAAGGAAGGCAAGCTCGGCCGCGTCTACTACCCGGCACCGTACATGACCAACGACAACCTGGAGTACTACCAGGACTCCTACGAAATTGGTTACGAGAAGATCATCGACACCTACGCTGTGGCAACCCAGCACGTGGACCAGGGCCTGTCGCTGACCCTCTTCTTCCGCGATACCGCAACCACCCGCGATATCAACCGCGCCCAGATTTACGCATGGCGTAAGGGCATCAAGACCATCTACTACATCCGTCTGCGTCAGATGGCTCTTGAGGGTACCGAGGTTGAAGGCTGCGTATCCTGCATGCTCTAGCCCGAATGCTGTGACGCATTCAGCCTGAGCTGGCACACTATAACTAAAGACTGGAAGGGGCGGTTACGGTAAACACGCAAACCGCCTGCGCGACTGGCTGGCCGCGCGTGGCACCGTAACCGCCCCTTAAGAATCGGAGAATTACTAATGAGCGAAAAGGTGAAGCTCGTCGACCACGTGGTCGAGGCTATCAACTGGAACCGTATTGAGGACGAGAAGGACCTTGAGGTTTGGGATCGTCTGACCGGTAACTTCTGGTTGCCGGAGAAGGTGCCGCTGAGCAACGACGTGCCCTCCTGGAAGACCCTGACCGAGGAAGAGAAGCAGCTGACCATGCGCGTCTTCACCGGTCTGACCCTGCTGGACACCATCCAGGGTACTGTCGGTGCTGTGTCCCTGCTGCCGGACGCTGTGACCGCGCACGAAGAGGCCGTGTACACCAACATTGCGTTCATGGAGTCCGTGCACGCAAAGTCGTACTCCTCGATCTTCTCGACCCTCGCCTCCACCAAGGAGATTGACGAGGCGTTCCGCTGGGCTTCTGAGAATGAGCACCTGCAGAAGAAGGCGAAGATTGTTCTGTCCTACTACACCGGTGACGACCCGCTGAAGAAGAAGGTTGCCTCCACTCTGCTGGAGTCCTTCCTGTTCTACTCGGGCTTCTACCTGCCCATGTACTGGTCTTCGCACGCGAAGCTGACCAACACCGCTGACCTGATTCGTCTGATTATTCGTGACGAGGCAGTGCACGGCTACTACATTGGCTACAAGTTCCAGCGCGGCCTGGCGAAGGAGTCCGCGGAGCGTCAGGCAGAGCTGAAGGAGTACACCTTCAACCTGCTGTACGAACTGTACGAGAACGAGGTGGCGTACACCCACTCCCTGTACGACGGTGTGGGTTGGAGTGAGGACGTTAAGAAGTTCCTGCACTACAACGCTAACAAGGCTCTGATGAACCTGGGCTACGAGCCGATGTTCCCGGCGACCGTGACTAACGTGTCCCCGGCAATCCTCTCGGCACTGTCCCCGAACGCTGATGAGAACCACGACTTCTTCTCCGGTTCCGGCTCTTCCTACGTGATCGGTAAGGCTGTGAACACTGAGGACGAGGACTGGGACTTCTAAGGCGGAGACTTCTATCCTGGGACTTCTAAGCCCCTTCTCGCCTTGAGATATCAGGCTGAGATAAACCGACCCCCGCGTATCCACTGTGGATGCGCGGGGGTTCCGCCGTTTAACCGGGCTATTTAACGTGCCAGGATGCCCAGGCTTCCCCGGTATAACCTGGCGCGGAAGCGGCGGAGAAGCAGGGGAGTAGGAGCGGTCTTTCTGGTTCCGGTTGTCGGAATTTTTACCTTCACCCCGTAGCATAAAAAATTATTGATATATCGGGGTGCGGGGCGTACTCTGATACGACTAACTATCAACGCAGATTTGAAAGGAACATCATGCGTTCAGTTGTTATGGAAGCCCCCGGCAAGGTCGTCGTCAACGAAGTTGAGAAGCCGACCCTGCTCGAACCCACCGACGCCATCATCAAGCTCGCCGCATCCTGCATCTGTGGCTCCGACCTGTGGCCCTACCGCGGCGCACAGCCCGTTGACCACCGGGCAATGGGCCACGAATACATCGGTGAGGTCGTCGAGGTCGGCTCCGAGGTCACCACCGTAGCCCCCGGCGACTTCGTCGTAGGCTCCTTCTGCATCTCCTGCGGCGAATGCGAAACCTGCACCGCAGGCTACCCCTCCCGCTGCCTCAAGGCAATCGCGGCAGGCGACGCCTTCATTGGCGCACGCTCCAACGGCACCCAGGCAGAATACGCCCGCGTACCCTTCGCAGATGGCACCCTCGTCAAGACCCCCGCTGCACCCACCGCAGAGCAGATTCCGCACCTGATGGCGGCATCCGACGTGCTCGGCACCGGCTGGTACGCAGCAGACGCAGCGCAGGCAGGCCCCGGCAAGACCATCGTCGTTGTTGGCGACGGCGCAGTCGGCCTGAGCGCAGTCATCGGCGCTAAGCAGCTCGGCGCGGAGAAGATCATCATCATGTCCCGCAACCCCGAACGTCAGGCGCTCGCTAAGGCATTCGGCGCAGCCCACATCGTGGAAGAGCGCGGCGAAGAGGGCATCGCCAAGGTCATGGAGCTCACCGACGGCGTGGGCGCACACGGCGTCGCGGAGGCTGTTGGCACCCAGCAGTCCTTCGACCAGGCTCTCGGCTGCGTACGCCACGGCGGCTACATCGGCTTCGTGGGCGTTCCGCACGACAGCTCCATCGGCACCGATAAGCTCTTCGGCAAGCAGGTTCACCTGGAAGGTGGCCCCGCCCCCGTACGCAAGTACCTGCCGACCCTCATCGACCTGATTTACAAGGGCGAAATTGAGCCCGGCCGCGTCTTCGACATGGTTCTGCCCATTGACGAGGCGGCTAAGGGTTACGAGGCAATGGACCAGCGTACCGCTACCAAGGTTCTGCTGACTATGCCGTAATAGCCGCTCGTATCGCCGGTTCCTATACCGGCTGCTGTACCCGCAACCCGGCGTATATGCGCTACTAATCCCCGCACCGATCCTGCCGCTCCACGTGAGCGTAGGGTGCCGGTTGCGGGGATTAGTGCATTAAAAATTGGGTTTATTTGCCACCTTCCGGCGAGGTGAGGGACAAATGAGTGAGCCAAGGCATAGAATAAAAGAGCATGATTCGTACAACTCGAAGGATGACAATGACGAAGAAGCCTTTCCCTTCCGACCTCGAAATCGCACTTGCCGCCGATCTTTGGCCTATTAACAAGATCGCAGCAGACAACGGCATCAGCGAAGATCGCCTTGAACCCTACGGCAAGTATGTCGCTAAGGTCCTCCTCGACGAAACCACCAACGCAGAGACCGCCCGCAAGCGCGGCTCCAAGTACATCGTGGTTACCGCAGTCACCCCCACCCCGCTCGGTGAAGGTAAGACCGCAACCTCCGTCTCCCTCGCACAGGGCTTCGCACAGACCGGCCGCAAGGCAATCCTGGCGCTGCGTCAGCCCGCAATGGGCCCGACCTTCGGTATCAAGGGCGGCGCAGCGGGCGGCGGCTACTCCCAGATCGTTCCCATGGAGAAGCTGAACCTGCATCTGACCGGCGACTTCCACGCCGTCACCGCAGCACACAACCTGCTTGCCGCCATGATCGACAACCACCTGCACCACGGCAACGAGCTGCGCATCGACCCGCGCGCTATCGAGTGGCGCCGCGTTATCGACATGAACGACCGCTCCCTGCGCAACATCGTCGTGGGCCTGGGCGAACGCATGGACGGCGTGGTCCGCGAGACCGGTTTCGACATCACCAGCGCCTCCGAAATCATGGTGATTCTCTCGCTGGCAACCTCCTTCAAGGACCTGCGTGAGCGCCTGGCAAAGATCGTGATCGGACTGAACTACGACGGCGAGCCCGTCACCGCAGCCGACCTGAAGGCTGACGGCGCAATGTCCGTCATCCTGGCAGACGCTATCAATCCGAACCTGCTGCAGACCCTGGAGCACACCCCCGCACTGATTCACGCGGGCCCCTTCGGCAACATCGCAACCGGTAACTCCTCCGTGGTCGCCGACTACGTTGGTCTGGAGTACTCCGACTACGTGATTACCGAGGCTGGTTTCGGTGCCGATATGGGTGCGGAGCGTTTCTTCAACGTCAAGTGCCGCGTCTCCGGCCTGAAGCCGGACGCAGCAGTGCTCGTCGTAACCGTGCGCTCCCTGAAGTCCCACTCCGGCCTGTACAAGATCGTTCCGGGCAAGCCCCTGCCCGAAGGCATGCTGCAGGAAAGCCCCTCCGACGTGGAGAAGGGCGCAGAGAACCTGAAGAAGCACATCGAGATTGTGCGCAACTTCGGTGTTCAGCCGGTCGTGGCAATCAACGCCTTCCCGACCGACTTCGAGTCCGAGCACGAGACCATCCGCCGTATTGCTGAGGAAGCCGGTGCTCGCGTCGCTATCCACCGCGGTGTGGCTGAGGGCGGTAAGGGCACCACCGACCTGGCGGACGTGGTTGCTGAGGCATGTGACGACGTTTCGGATCTGAAGTACACCTACGATCTTGAGGACTCCATCGAGACCAAGATTGAGAAGGTTGCGACCAAGGTCTACGGCGCGGACGGCATTTCGATTGCTCCCGCTGCCGCTAAGCAGCTGAAGCGTTTCGCTGAGCTGGGCTACTCGCACCTGCCCGTGGTTATCGCGAAGACCCACCTGTCCATCTCTTCGGATGCAACTCTGAAGGGCGCACCGACCGGCTGGACTCTGCCCGTGCGCGAGGTTCGCCTGGCTGCAGGTGCTGGCTACGTCTACGCTATCTGCGGCACCATGCGCACTATGCCGGGTCTGAGCAAGAGCCCCGCAGCTGAGCGCATCGGCTTCGACGAGAATGGCGTGATGATCGGCCTGTCCTAAGGCGGCTGTTCCAGCTGATTTATAGCTAGTGGAGGCGGCGCTCCTTCCCCACAGCGGGGGAGAGGCGCCGCCTTTGCTGTAGCCTGTGGCGCTTTTGTGGAGTGGCTCTGCCCCAGATATATGGAAGCATGAGGGGCGAATACGAGGTGCGCAACGCTTGAGGGCGGGGGAGCGGAGCTCTTGAAAATAGAGTGAAACTAGGTTGCAGCCAGGCTACAACCCGGGCTGAAACTAGGCTGCAACCAGGCATCAACCAGGGGGAGTGAAGGATCCTGAAACCCCTAGTGGAGGGGTCTTTCAACCTTTCATTGAGGCTTCTATAGCGCCTGTTTTGAGGGCGGAATTGGTACGTGCTGGTTAATAATTGGGCTCTATTTGTGCTTGAAGGTCAGGTTTTATTAAACAATCTGTAGAGGTTGATTTTTTAGTGACACACTGTCTTGCATTTTGTGAAAATACGGCATTGACTAGGTATTTTGCTTTTTGAAAGGGGTTTTAATGGGTGCACTCAGTGAACCTGAAAGTGGGGCTGATGTTATTGTTTTGTAATAAAACCTCTACTTTAGGGGGTACCTACAGGGGTAAAACAGACCAATTGATTTTGCCCTCGCGCGAATAATTGTGTAGATTTTGAACGGTGAGCAGTACATTTTTTCCCGCTTATGAAGTTGCAAGTACTTGAAGATACTTTCACCTTAACCCTCTACTTCCGCAGAATACCGGGCTAAAACTGGGTATTGAACCTTTGGGATTGCCGAGTGCGGAGCTTAAGTTAAAGGTGCACTGAAGTGTCAAATGAGGGAAAATCTAAAATTATTTTGGGTGAAATAAGTCACACTAAAACTCGAAAAAAATGAAATTGGTACGTATGGATACCCTAAAAAACACCTGTTTTTATTACAGAATGATTACATTGAGGCGCGGGTCACTAAATCCGGCTCTCCGTACCAAATTGGGCGGTAAAACAGCCCCTAAAAAGTTCGCTACTATTGAGTCATCAAGTAATCGTGAGATTTCCAAAGTCCTCGGGTTGCTTGTGTTTGAGTGAGTGATAGATACCCCTGGGTGTCATGAGAAGCGACTGTGTATCGATGCGCAGTCGCTTCTCTGTTTAACTTTTGAATTTCAGTGGAACCTCAGCCGGGCGGGATCCAGCCGGGCTGAATCCAGCCGGAACCTAATCCGTACCGAGCATGCTCCAGAATCTATTCCCTGTGCATCCCGCACATGCAACCCGCGCGTTCAACGCCGAATGCGCTGATAGGGGAGCGAACCGCATAGGCGCATGCTGTGCGGTCACAACCCCTACACTGGAACTATGACTACTTACCCCGAACCCACCCTCATCTTTGAGAACCCCGAACTGACCGTCCGTGCGTTCAGTGTCTCCGAGATGGACAACAGCGTCTACCTCATCACCATGCGCGCCACCGGCGAGCAGGTGCTCATCGACCCTGCAGACGACGCAGAAGAACTCTATGCATTCACCCTCGACGCGCTCCTGAAGGACTGCCCGCAGCTTGAACTGGCAGACGGCGAAGAACGCCGCGTGCGAGTCATGGAGAAGGAAGAGGACTTCAACTCCATCAGGCCCCGCGCAATCGGTCTGACCGGCATCCTGGTCACCCATGGCCACTGGGATCACATCCGCGCTATTAAGGAGCTCGACCACCTCACCGGTGCCGTGACCTCCGCGGGTGCAGCTGACGCTGCTGAGATTAAGGAACTGGAAGACTACATCGTCGAAGAAGAGCTGACCGGCGGCGAAAGCTTCGACTTCTACCTCTCCGACACCGTCATCCGCGCCCTGCACGTGCCCGGCCACACCCCCGGATCCATCGTCTACACCCTCGAAACCACCTGGGAAGACGGCACCCCCGCAACCCTGCTGTTCACCGGCGACGCCCTCTTCCCCGGCGGCGTGGGCAAGACCGATTCCCCGCAGCAGTTCGGTGAGCTCTTCTCCAACGTGCTCGAAAAACTCTTCGGAGGCTTCGAAGACGACGCCATCGTACTGCCCGGCCACGGCCGCTCTACCACCCTCGGCGACGAGCGCCCCCACCTGGAAGAGTGGGGAACCCGCGGCTGGTAGGCCGCACTTGATGAATTGCGCCTCCTAGTCCACCTCATATAAGTACTGCACCCTCATGCCTTCACCCGCCGCATAATCCCGCTGGTGAAAGGCGTGAGGGTGTAGAATTTAAGTTCGAAGATAAGACGAAAGGATTTTCGATGACACCCCGCCCGGCACACGGTAGCACCGCACTCAAAGCGAACGATCTGACCAGCATCCGGGTTCAGGGTGCCCGCGAAAACAACCTCAAGAACGTAGACCTCACCATTCCGCGTGATGCGATGGTCGTCTTCACCGGCCTCTCCGGCTCCGGTAAGTCCTCCCTCGCCTTCGACACCATCTTTGCGGAAGGTCAGCGCCGCTACGTCGAGTCGCTGTCCTCCTACGCGCGTATGTTCCTCGGACAGGTCGATAAGCCCGACGTAGACTTCATCGAGGGCCTCTCCCCGGCGGTGTCTATCGACCAGAAGTCCACCTCCAAGAACCCGCGCTCAACCGTCGGTACCATCACCGAAATCTATGACTACATGCGTCTGCTCTGGGCACGCATCGGCCACCCGCACTGCCCCGAATGCGGCGAAGAAATAACCCAGCAGACCCCGCAGCAGATTGTGGACATTCTGCAGGAGTACCCCGAACGCACCCGCCTGCAGATCCTCGCGCCCGTCGTCAGCGCACGTAAGGGCGAGTTCGTGGACCTCTTCAAGGACCTGCTGACCCAGGGCTATTCGCGTGCCCGCGTGGACGGCGAAACCGTGCAGCTCTCCGACCCGCCCAAGCTCGCCAAGCAGTACAAGCACACCATTGAGGTGGTCGTCGACCGCATCGTCATTAAGGACGGTATCCATCAGCGCCTGACCGATTCCATCGAAACCGCGCTCAAGCTCGCCGACGGCCGCGTGCTCATCGACTTCGTGGACCGCGAGCAGGACGACCCCGAACGCACCCGCTCCTTCAGTGAAAACCTCGCCTGCCCCAATAATCACCCGCTGCAGATCGACACCATCGAGCCGCGCGCCTTCTCCTTCAACTCGCCGTTCGGCGCATGTACCGCCTGCGACGGTATCGGCTCGCGCCTGGAAGTAGACACCGAACTGCTCGTACCCAACCCCGACCTGACCCTCGGCGAGGGCGCTATCGCCCCCTGGTCGCAGGGCAAAGCAACCACCGAATACTGGCTGCGCCTGCTCGCAGGCCTGGGGGAGGAGCTCGGCTTCGACCTGAACACCCCCTTCAAGGACCTGCCCGCCAAGACCCGCGCCGCCATCCTGGAGGGCAAGGACTACAAGGTTGAGGTGTCCTACCGCAACCGATTCGGCCGCGAACGCCGCTACACCTCCGGATTCGAAGGCGTGAAGGCGTACATCAAGCGCAAGCACGAAGAAACCGAATCGGACTTTGCCCGCGACCGCTACGAACAGTACATGCGCCAGGTCGCCTGCCCCTCCTGCGGCGGCGCGCGCCTGAACCCGACCATCCTCGGCGTGAAGGTCGGCGGCCAGTCCATCGCAGACATTACCGACCTGTCCCTGGCTGACGCGCTCGCCTTCGTGCGTAGCCTGCAGCTCAGCGCCCGCGAAGCCAAGATCGGCGAGCAGGTCCTCAAGGAAATTGACGCGCGCCTGCAGTTCCTGCTGGACGTGGGTCTGGACTACCTGACCCTCTCACGCTCCGCCGGTACGCTCTCCGGCGGTGAGGCGCAGCGCATCCGCCTCGCAACCCAGATCGGTTCGGGCCTGGTCGGGGTGCTCTACGTGCTCGACGAGCCCTCCATCGGTCTGCACCAGCGCGATAACCGCCGCCTCATCGAAACCCTGACCAAGCTGCGCGATATGGGCAACACGCTTATCGTGGTTGAGCACGACGAAGACACCATGCGCGAAGCCGACTGGATCGTGGACGTCGGACCCGGTGCCGGCGAGCACGGCGGCGAAATCGTGCACTCCGGCAGCTTCGAGGAGCTGCTGAAGAACACCAAGTCCATTACCGGCGATTACATGGCTGGCCGCCGCACCATTGAGGTGCCCGCATCCCGCCGCCCCGTGGACAAGGAACGTCAGCTGACCGTGCGCGGCGCCCGCGAAAACAACCTCAAGAACGTGACTGTGTCCTTCCCGCTGGGCGTGTTCACCGCGGTGACCGGCGTGTCCGGCTCGGGTAAGTCCACCCTCGTCAATGACATTCTGTACACCTCCCTGGCGAACAAGCTCAACGGCGCCAAGCAGGTACCCGGACGCCACAAGAGCATCGACGGCCTGGAACACCTGGACAAGGTCATTCACGTGGACCAGTCGCCCATCGGCCGTACCCCGCGCTCGAACCCCGCCACCTACACCGGCGTGTTTGACCACATCCGCAAGCTGTTCGCAGAGACCAGCGAAGCGAAAATGCGAGGCTACACCCCCGGCCGATTCTCCTTCAACGTCAAGGGCGGCCGTTGTGAGGACTGCTCCGGCGACGGCACCCTGAAGATTGAAATGAACTTCCTGCCGGACGTGTACGTACCCTGCGAAACCTGCCACGGCAAGCGCTACAACCGCGAAACCCTCGAAGTGCACTACAAGGGCAAGACCATTGCCGACGTGCTCGAAATGCCCGTGGAAGAAGCCGCAGAGTTCTTCGCCGCATTCACCCCGATTGCGCGCCACCTGAACACCCTCGTGGACGTGGGCCTGGGCTACATTCGCCTGGGCCAGCCCGCAACCACCCTCTCCGGCGGTGAAGCGCAGCGCGTGAAGCTCGCAACCGAACTGCAGAAGCGCTCCAACGGCCGCTCCATCTACGTGCTGGACGAGCCGACCACCGGCCTGCACTTTGAAGACATCCGCAAGCTGCTCGCCGTGCTGCAATCGCTGGTCGACAAGGGCAATAGCGTCATCACCATCGAGCACAACCTGGACGTGGTTAAGTGCGCCGACTGGATTATCGACATGGGCCCCGAAGGCGGTAGCGGCGGCGGCACCGTCATCGCCGAGGGCACCCCGGAACAGGTGGCTCAGGTGAAGGGCTCGCACACCGGTGCGTTCCTTGCTGAGATCCTGAACTAGCCGAGATCCTGAACTAGTCAAGAACTTGACCTAGAGGAAACCTACGTGACTGATACTCAAGGAACCGAACCCACTCGGGGAGCTGTGAACCGGGGAGCCGTGACCCGTGGCGCTGTGACCACCGCGGACCGTGCGCGGCATATCCTGCACACCCAGCTGGAGGCAGACTTCTGCCAGGCACCCGGCTCGATTAGCCGCGCCCTGGAAGAGCTACGCGACTACCCGGAAGCCGAGAGCCTGCCGCTACTCGCCACCGTGCAGCCGCCCTCCGAGAAGATGGGTGCCGCACGCCGCCGCAACGACGACATTTGGGAGTTGCGCGTCGCCAACTACGCGAGCGTCGGCATTCTCTGCGCCAAGCATCCGCGCGTGCTGGACAGGGCCATTGACTACATGCTCGGCGACCAGTCGAATTGGCTGGGCGATTACGCGCCGCTGCGCCAGCTCAACGAACTGGTCACCCCCTACACGCTGCAGGTCAGCGGCACGAGCGTCTACTACACGCCCGGCCGCGCCCTGCTGAACTCGGTCGTACCCGAGGGCGTGCAGGCGCAGGAAGTGAAGTGCGCCGTGCCCGGTGTGGGTATGATGCGCCGCGTCGACCCCGCCGAGCTGAAGGCTGCGTTGCTCGCCGAAATCACCGGCGAGCGCACCATCCGCAGGGAGGCAAACGCTTCCGCGGGTGCGCTTGAGGTTGACCCGCAGGACACGCAGGCGCGCGTAACCCGTCTGCGCGTGGAGCTGCTGGACGCTGAACAGTTTGAGCGTTTCCGCGGGGATAAACGCTACTCGAACGCGCTGGGCTTTAGTGAACGCCGCCCAGACGTGCTGGTTCTGGCTGCCTACGCTGTAGACGGCGCCGGTGACACCGAAGGTGCCGGCATCCCCGCAAATGCCGACCCGGTAGCCATGGTGGGTATGAGCGACGACTCGCCGATTATGCGCCAGATTGGCATTGATGTGCTGCCCGCCTTCCGCGGTGCGGGTATTGCGAGTGCCCTGGTGCGTGATGCGGCACGCCTGACCCTGGCGGAAGGGTACCTGCCGTTCTACGGTACGAGCCCCTCGCACATCCTCTCGCAGAGGGTCGCGATGAACGCCGGGCTGGTGCCGACCTGGTGGGAGTACGTCTCGACCAGTATGAACGACCTGCCCATGGACTAGATACCTACAGACTAGAGCCGCTCGCACTAGGCATAACAGGCACTAGACAAACAGCATATGCGCAAAAGCCCCCGAGTTCGGATGAACTGCCTCCCGTTTCTTGGACAACGA
>NZ_KV821874.1:29460-31230 GCF_001815755.1 Rothia sp. HMSC061C12 | reverse complement strand
AGAAATGACCCACCGAGCATAAGCCCGGACTCAGAAGAATTTTTCGTGCGCTCACGCAGCAGCTCTACGGACACGTTTCCTACGTGTTCCAATCAGCGCGCACGCACCCGGGCACAGGTACATCCACCGTTACGCTCGGGTTTTTTCGCACCCTTTTTAGGGCGATCCTCTTACCGCCACGCGCTCAGCATAGGCACCCCCAAACCGCCGGCACACTGCTGCAACGCACCACCGTCGGAGTTTGAGAGCACCCGAGCATCCATACCTCAAGGAGCTCGTATGACACACGTACTTCAGCCGCAGGCGACCTTTCCCCGTTCCGCTTCTTCCCGCGATGTCCGCTCGCACGCCACTTCCCATGCAGCGGCGCACATTAGTATCGCTCATCTGCACTTTGCGCACCCGAGCCAGCCTCCGCTTTTTGCGGATCTGTCGGCGGTATTTTCGGCACCTCTGACCGGGCTCATTGGTGATAATGGTTGCGGAAAAACAACCCTTATGAGGTTGATTTTGGGTGATTTGACCCCGGATTCCGGTTCTTTGGCGGCGCCGGAACACATGGCGTATCTACCTCAGGATATGGGTCTGAATCGGAATCAAACCCTCGCCGAGCTCTGCGGAATCGCCGAGATTCTGCGGGCGCTACAGGCGGTAGAATCCGGCGAATACTCCCCCGAACTCTACGAGACCATCGGGGACAGCTGGGACGTTGAGGAGCGCACCCTCGCGGCTCTTGCGACCTACGGTTTCACCCCGGCGACCGTGGTTGATCGCGACAACCCGCAGGCGGTTCGCGCACTCTTTGCTCGCAGTATGCGCAGCTTCTCCGGCGGTGAGGCGGTCATCGCCGCGCTTGCCTCGCTGATGATTTCTGATCCCGAGTTCATCTTGCTCGACGAGCCGACAAACAACCTGGACTCCGCGGCGAAGGCTCAGCTCTTCACCGCACTGGAGGCGCTACCCTGCCCGGCGCTCATCATCAGCCATGACCGCGATCTTCTGGAGCGTGTAAACGTGATTGCGGAGCTTCATGCCGACCGCCAGGGGCTGGCGCATCTGCGCCTCTTCGAGGGTAACTACAGCACCTACCGGCAGGCATTGGAGACCGAGCAGCAGGCGGCTCAGCGTCGCGTGACCGAGGCGAAGAACCGGGTGCGTTCGGCGCATCGCGAGTGGGTGCAGGCGCAGGAGATTATCTCGAAGAACATGGCGCAGGTGTGGAAGGACGACCAGCCGGATACGATTCTTGCCCTCGCCAAGGACGCCTCACGTCAGGCGGCGGCAAAGCTTCGAGTTCTGCGCATCGGCAAGCAGGAGCAGGCTCAGGAGGAATACCAGAACGCCCAGGATGAGGTGCGCGTGCAGGAGAAAATCTATGCCGAGCTGAGCCAGCAGCCCCTACCCGCGGGGCGCAAGGTACTGGAGCTGCACAGGGTTGATTCTCGTGGGACTAACCCTCAGCAGGTTTCACGTGAAACATTTACCACTCAGCAACCCACTAAGGTTGATTCTCTGCATTTTTCACCCGTTGAGGCAGATGGCGAGAGCCGGCAGGGAACCCCTGTGGAGCACCCCGAACACCTGATTCTCAGCGGCCCCGAGCATCTGCGCATCACCGGTGCGAACGGCAGCGGCAAGACCACCCTCCTTGAGGCAATTGCCCACGCAAAAGACCCGGAGTACCGCTCCCCCGTGCAGCCCGCCTACCGGGTCGACTATTGCCTCGAGGGGGCGTACATTCCGCAGCGCATCACCCTCGACCCGCAGCTC
>NZ_KV821874.1:0-29360 GCF_001815755.1 Rothia sp. HMSC061C12 | reverse complement strand
CGCATCACCCTCGACCCGCAGCTCACCCTCTTGCAGAGCGTGCAGCGTGCTAACCCCGGGGTGAGCGAGCAGCATCTGCGCGACCAGTTGGCGCGCCTGCTTTTCCGCCGCGAGAGCGTGCACCATAAGACCGGTGACCTCTCCGGCGGTGAGCGGTTCCGCGCCGCGGTGGCGCAGGTGCTTCTGGCAGATCCGGTGCCGCAACTGCTCATGCTGGATGAGCCGACGAACAACCTCGATATTTCTTCGGTGGATTGGCTGGTGCAGGCACTCGAAGCCTACACCGGTGCGCTCATCGTGGTGAGCCACGATGAGGATTTCTGCCGCCGCATCCGCATTGACCGCACGCTGGCGCTCTAGGGTTCTGCACCCAACCCCGCGGGGCAGCATCTGAATACAACGAACGGGTGCCCGGCACCTCCGAATATGGAGGCGCCGGACACCCGTTTCAGTTACCTCACCGCGGCTACTTCACCGCGCTGACGAAAACTTAGATTAGAGGACCAGGCCCTTGGTCTGGGACACTGCGCGCTCGAAGCGAGCCTGAACGTCAGCCCAGTTCACAATGTTCCAGAATGCCTTGACGTACTCGCCCTTGACGTTCTGGTAGTCCAGGTAGAATGCGTGCTCCCACATGTCCAGCTGCAGAACGGGAATCAGTGCAACGGAGATGTTGCCCTGCTGGTCGTAAAGCTGCTCGATGATGAGGCGCTTGCCAACAGTGTCCCATGCGAGGATTGCCCAGCCGGAGCCCTGAATGGTCAGTGCAACGTTGGTGAAGTGCTCACGGAACTTGTCGAAGGAGCCGAAGAACTCGTCGATTGCCGCTGCCAGCTCGCCGGTGGGCTTGTCGCCGCCCTCGGGGGACAGGTTGTTCCAGAAGATGGAGTGGTTGGTGTGGCCACCCAGGTTGAACGCCAGGTCCTTGGAGAGCTTGGAGACGTTGCCGTATGCACCGTTCTCGCGTGCCTCTTCGAGCTGCTCGAGAGCTGCGTTAGCGCCTGCAACGTATGCTGCGTGGTGCTTGTCGTGGTGCAGCTCCATGATCTTTGCGGAGATGTGGGGCTCGAGCGCCGCGTAGTCGTAGGGGAGCTCGGGGAGGGTGTACTTTTCAGCCATGATGATGCCTTTCATTAGAAAACTTGGCTTGTATTAAAGATTACCAGCGTAGCGTTTACTTTACTTTTCATGAGTTGGGGTGCGTCACATTTATGTAAGACCTTGCTTGAGCATGTGGATTTCAGGCGAAGACTTTTCCCCACACCTGTGGATAATCCTGTGTATCAACAGGATTTTCGGGGTCGGCACCCTATTCTGCCTTGAAATACCGGGGTATGCACTCATATGAATAACAGAGTTGTAAGTTCTCCACACTGTGGATAACTACTGTGGATAACATCCTATTTTGGGGATGCGCGGGGGATAAACTGCAGAATTTTCGCCCTCATTCGGGGTGTTTTTCCTTCTACTAGCCAAAATATTGAGTACTAACAGGGCCGCCGAGCGATCTTACGCGCCTCCTTACGCCGGAGGCGGTGGATTAAGTGCACAGGGTTATCCACAGCTGTGGAAATTTTCGGGTTCCGCGGTTTTAAAGGTGAAAAGGTCTTCTGTTTAAGAACTTACCCTCGCTTTTAACAGCCTCGAAAGCCTGTAATTACAAGAATTTTTCGACTGGGCCCCTCTTTGCATCTTGCATTGCCACCATCGCCAGCTTCACCAAATCACATGCGTGTAAGTTCTCCACACTGTGGATAACCATTGTGGATAACCCCTATGGATAACATTCCTGGCGCGATACGGCGCAGCAACACCACAGCTGCAAGGTGCGCAGTGCAGATACGCAGACCCCTCAATTCATGCTCCTCCCCTAGTTCGCAGGGGCGCTCTTGCTAATCCCTATGAGGGCAAAGAAAAAGAGCACCCGACCATTGGATGCTCTTAGAGTGAGTTGATAGAAATTCGAGTTAAAAAGATACGGTACGGAATGCAGCCCAACCACGAACTGCACCCGCACCGCACATCCGTCGGTAGAAATACGAGTTACTCGTACACCGACGACAATCACCGATAAATAGAGAGTCGAACCTATCGAAGCGAGCTTCCGGTCTCGCCTCGGAGGCTTCCTTCGACCCCGTTATGTAATTAGTGTACACGGTTTCATTACGGTTGCAAAGCCAAAACCGAGATTTTTTTAAAAATTTTGTTATCGTTTCGTTATTTTTCACCCTTGGCAAGCTCTTTACACTCCCTAGAATTTTCATCCACACCCCTAAAAACCTTGATATTCCGCGGAAGTTGGCTCAATTCATGAGTATGCTTCTTGGTACGTTCTCATCTATACTTGTACCGGAAATCTTTTTAAATATGTCGTGCATCACTTGTCTACCCAAGGTTTTTATAGTCGCTGCGTGCAAAAAGATGACCCTAGCACCCTCCAAAAAATTAGCACCAAAGTGTCAACCATTACTTGACCGTACCAATTTAGGGTTACTGGGCAAGACCTTTCGCTACAATGGGTGCCAGCACACCACACCTCCCCTTAATAAGGGAGCTCCATATCCGATAAAAGAGGAACCAATCCCGTGCCCATACCAACCACGTCTGCGCAGCGGTCTGACAATACCGCACACAGCGAATCCATCCAGTGGCTCTCCCCGCAAGAGCGAGAAGGCTGGCTCTTTATCAGCTCCATCATCTTCAGCCTCACCCGCAAACTGGAAAACCAGTTGCAGAGCGAAGCTGGCATTAGCTTTGTCGAATACATGGTGCTCGCGATGCTCTCCGAGTCCAAGGATCATTCCCTCACCATGACCGAGCTGGCAGTTACTACCAACACCCTCCCGGCACGCCTCTCCCGCGTTGTGGCACGCCTGGAGAAGGACGGTTACGTCCGCCGTTCCCTCAGTGCAGAAGACCGCCGAGTCAGCATCTGCCACCTGCTCCCCGCAGGCGAGCAGAAGGTGCAGGAGGTCGCACCCGGCCACGTGAGCGAAGTACGCCGCCAAATTTTCGACCACCTGACCACCGAACAGGTTGAGCATCTCGCAGAAATCGGCGAGGCGGTCCTCGGCAACACCCCCTCAAACGTCATCTCGATTGATGCACTGCAGCGTGGGAACTACCCCACACAATAACCTCCTCCGCCTTCGGGTGAGAGTTGAGAGAACCAGAGATAAGGCACATTCCCATTGGGAACGTGCCTTATCTCTTTAAAGGCGCGCGCAGAACAACCTTTACGGAGGTGGTTGGGGGCGCATCGGGGTTCTAGCCACATCAGTTTCGCCGCATTTTCGAGAGATTTTTAAGATTTTTTGCGCCCTCTAGCCCCGTGCGCAGGCACCCAACATGGTGTCTCTATGTTTACCTTGAGCCGTAGGGTTTGTGGTTTTTAAACCCGCTGTCTATCCCTGTTAAACCGCGAAATCTCAAGGAAACACACCCAATACCACACAATCCAAAGAAAGTATTCAGGGCATCCACACTAAGGGTTGTGGTGACAATATGTCAGGGGTACCTTATCTGATTCACCGATTAGCCTTTTCTCTCTGTACATGGCGCACCCCACCCCTTACGATAAATATCAACAGGTTGCACCGCGCCATCCCGGCACCCAAAAGCAACCACCATATAAGGAGAAACCATATGTCTAAGTCTTTCTACGACCTTCTGAACGAGCAGATCGGCCACGAGTTCGCTGCATCCCACCAGTACCTGTCCATGGCTATCTGGCTCGACGGTGAGGACCTGCCCCAGCTGGCTAAGTTCTTCTACCAGCAGTCCCTCGAAGAGCGCGAGCACGCACTCATGATGGTTCAGTACAAGCTGGACCGCGGCCACAAGGTCGAGATCCCCGCTGTTCCCGCTGTCAAGAACGACTTCGAGAACGTTCAGGAAATCGTTGACATGTCCCTGGCACAGGAGAAGGCTGTCACCGGTCAGATCGAGGCCCTGTTCTCCGCAGCACGCGCTGAGAACTACGCACTGGGCGAGCAGTTCATCCTCTGGTTCCTGAAGGAACAGGTTGAGGAAGTTGCAACCATGGAGACCCTGGTGACCATCGTGAAGCGCGCAAACGGCAACCTCTTCGACCTGGAGAACTACGTTGCACGCGAGCTGGCACACGACCACGGCCAGGAGTCCGGCGCACCCGCAATCGCTGGTTCCTAATCTTGCGTTCAGGCGGCTAGACACCTAGTCGACCACGCAGAATATCTGCAAAATATTAAACGTTCCGCCCTCCCCACACGCCGTGGGGAGGGCGGAACGTTTATGTATATACGCCATGAAAGCACACCGCGGTGCACCGCCCATGAGCTAAAAGCCGCCAGAAGCTACTCGAATACTCATACAGTGCAGAGTAAACTTAAAAGCCTTAGATGCCGCATAATATCGCGGCAGAAAGAGGAGAGAATGACTCACACCAATCCAGATACCCTCAGCCGCGGCTCATATAGCAACTCACGCCGCGTAGCCGACATTCTGCGTGCAGAATCAGTCGGCGGTACCGTACTTCTGATTGCGACGGTGCTGGCAGTAGTACTCGCCAACACCCCCGCATCCACCTTCTATTTTGGTCTGCGAGACACCGTTGTTGGCCCGGTCATCCCCGGCTTCAACCACCTGCAGATGAGCATCGGAACCTGGGCAGCAGACGGTCTGCTCGTCGTTTTCTTCTTCCTCACCGGCCTGGAGCTGAAGAAGGAATTCGTGATTGGTGACCTCAAGTCGCCCTCCACCGCTATTGTGCCGATTGCGGCCGCCTTCGGTGGCGTGGCAGTGCCCGCGATTATCTACACGGCGCTGAACTTCACCAGCCCCACCGCTCTGCACGGCTGGGCAATCCCCACCGCAACCGATATTGCGTTTGCGGTGTCTGTTCTCGCTGCCGTGGGTACTTTCCTCCCCTCGGCGATGCGTGTCTTCCTGCTGACTCTGGCTGTGGTCGATGACCTGATTGCAATCTGCATTATCGCGATCTTCTACACCAATAACTTCCACGGCGAGTACCTGCTCTTCGCGCTCATTCCCCTCGCTCTTTTCGCGTTCATTGCCTACCGCGGTGAGACCATGCTGCACCTGAAGCCGCTGGCTGCCTGGCTGCTGCTTCTGCCCCTGGGTATTATCACCTGGGCACTCTTCCTCGAGTCCGGTATTCACGCCACCATTTCTGGTGTGGTTCTGGGCTTCCTGGTGCCCGTGAAGATGTCCGCTCGCTCCGAGGCGGCACAGGCTGAACACGGTCTTGCAGAGGTGCTGGAGCACCGATTCCGTCCCCTCTCTACCGGCATCTGCGTGCCGATTTTCGCATTCTTCAGCGCGGGTGTGGCTGTGGGCGGTTTTGAAGGCCTCGGACGCGCCCTCACCGACTCGGTGGCGGTCGGCATTATGGTCGCACTGGTTGCCGGTAAAACCATCGGTATTTTCGGCACCACCTGGCTCGTGACTCGCTTCAAGAACGCTAACCTCGATCCGGACATCGCATGGATTGACGTGATCGGTCTGGCTGCAACCGGCGGTATCGGCTTCACCGTGTCCCTGCTGGTCGCTGAGCTGTCCTTCCCGCACGGCTCTCCGCACACCGAAGACGCAAAGATTGCGATTCTCGTTGGCTCTGTTCTGGCTGCCATTGTGGGCGCGGCTATCCTGTCTCGCCGTAACAAGCACTACCGTGCCCTGGCTGAGAAGGAAAGCGTGGACGCTGACGACAACGGCATCCCCGACGTCTTCGAGGGCACCTACCGTGACCCGAAGGCTGAAGCCTAGCCAGAACCTCTAAGGTCTACTACCTTCTCTACACCCCGATTCCTCGCTGATAATGATGTCTCACCGCACTACCTCACGTCGCCGTACAGCACGAGCAAGACAGGCGCCTGCGCCTCCCTCAAGGTATGCAGAGATATCAGCACGCGTGGTGATCGGGGTGTATTCTTTTGCCGCGCTACTGACCACGTTCGCGTGGATTATCTCTCCTCTGCGGCACGGTCGCGGCTTCACTTGGTGGGAAGTCACCGCTGACCTGCTGAATATTCCCTCCACGCACACGCTACCCAGCGCCATTACGATGATTGTGCTTGTGTCCGGGCTGATTGTGCGCAAGCGTGCCGCTCTCATTGCCGCCATCGTTTTTCAGGTGCTTGGCGCGCTGATTGCGACCCATAGCGCCTTCACGCTGGTGTTCCCCGCGGGGATTATGCCGAAGGACCGTATTTTCTCCTCGACGGTCGATACGCTCTCCATCGTGTTTGCGTGTGCGCTGGTGCCTTTCCTTTTCTCGATTCGTTCGGCGTTCCCGGCACGCATTGGTCGCCTCTCGTGGGCGGGTGCGGCGGCTACGGCTGTTGGCGGCATCCTGCTGACTACTCTGGTGCTCTGGTACCTCTGCCACATCGGCGTGTGGGAGCCGTTGCGTTCGGTGACCCCGTGGGAGTTGCTGATGCACGGCATGGGTATTGAGCGTACCCATCCTGGCGTGTGGTCTGCTGATGTGGTGGCTTTCTTGGCGTCTTTTGGTTACGGTGCCTCGCTGGTTGCGGCGCTGTATCTGTTGGCTCGCGGTTATCGTGCCCCGGATGCGTGGACCGGCGAGAAGGAGCTGAAGATCCGCGCCCTGCTGCAGCAGTACGGTGCCAATGATTCGCTCTCATATTTTGCGACGCGTCGCGATAAGCAGGTGATTTTCTCTCCGGATCAGAGGGCGGCGATTACGTACCGTTCGGTGGGTTCGGTGTGTTTGGCGTCGAGCGACCCGGTGGGTGACCCGGATTCGTGGGATGCCGCGATTGAGCAGTGGATGTTGCAGGCGCGTAGTTACGGTTGGGTTCCTGCGGCGCTGAGCGTGAGTGAGGCGGGTGCGCGCGCCTATAACCGTGCGGGTCTGTCGATTATTCAGATGGGTGAGGAGGCGGTCCTTGAGGCGGACCGTTTCACGCTCAATGACACGTCGATGCTACCGGTGCGTCAGGCGGTTCAGCGTGTGCGTCGCGGCGGGTACACGGCGCAGATGCGTCGCTTTGCGGAGTTGGATGAGCAGCAGCGTCAGCAGGTTGCGGAGAATATTTCGGCGTGGCGTCATGGGCGTGTGGAACGCGGCTTCTCGATGGCGCTGAATCGTGTGAATGATCCGGCGGATTCTTCGTCTGTTCTGGTGTCGGCTCATGATGAGGCTGATCAGATGGTGGCTCTGCTGTCGTTCGTCCCGTGGGGTCCTACGGGGCTGTCTTTGGATGTGATGCGCCGCTCCCCTGAGGCACCTAATGGTGTGGTGGAGTTTATGGTGGCCTCGCTGATGGAGCAGGCGGCGTCTTTGGGTGTGCGTCGGGTGTCGCTGAATTTTGCGATGTTCGGCCATATTTTTGAGGCTGCTGATCAGGTGGGTGCGTCGGCATGGAACCGTTTCGCGTCCCGCTCTTTGGGTGTGCTGGATCGTTTTCTGCAGTTGCGCCGCCTGTATCGTTTCAATCTGAAGTTTGCCCCGCTGTGGGTTCCTCGTTTTTTGGCGACGGAGCCGACGTTGGCGATGGCAAATGTTGTGGTTGCGGCGGGTATGGCGGAGGGCTTTTTGCCGAATCTGTCGGCGCGCCGTTTGCAGAATCAGGAGCAGGTTCTTTCTGCAGATGAGCTGGAGGCTCTTCACCAGATGCAGCTCGCTACTATGGAAGAGCTTCCTGAGGTGTCGCGTAGCGATCAGACTCAGCACCGTCTGCGCCATCTGGAGGCGCTGCGTGCGGCGGGCATGGAGCCGTATCCGCTGGGTGGTTCTTTGGGCAGTACCAGTGCTCCTGTACTGGGCGTGAAGGATGCCCTGCGTATATTCTCTTCTGAAAATATTCCAAATTCGGAATTCATGGTTTCGGGGCGTATTCGCGCGCTTCGCAACCATGGTGGAGTCCTCTTTGCAACTCTGATTGAAGGGGGTGAAACCCTGCAGGTCGTCATGGAGCGCAGCCTGGTGGGCGAGCGCCCGCTGAGCCTCGCCTCCCGCAACCTGGATACCGGTGACATCATCACCGTGCGGGGCACCTAGGGGGCGAGCCGTAACGGTACCCAATCGCTGATTGCCACCTCCTGGCACATGGCGTCGAAGAGCCTGCACCCCATCCCCTTCGACTCCTTTACTGACCCGGAGGCGCGTCTGCGTCGCCGTTCCACGGACCTGTTGGTGCATCCGGATCAGATGCAGAATCTGCGTCTGCGTACCGCGGTCATTAAGGCATTGCGTGCCCGGCTGGATGCGGAGGGTTTCCTTGAGGTGGAGACCCCGATTCTGCATACGGTGCACGGTGGCGCGAGCGCGCGCCCGTTCCGCACGTATATCAATGCCTATGGCGAGGATTTGACGCTGCGTATTGCGCCGGAGCT
Source organism: Rothia sp. HMSC061C12 (assembly GCF_001815755.1). NCBI lineage: Bacteria > Bacillati > Actinomycetota > Actinomycetes > Micrococcales > Micrococcaceae > Rothia > Rothia sp. HMSC061C12. The sequence goes on along the minus strand of NZ_KV821874.1, from coordinate 20,999 downwards.
GTATTTGAAGCGTCTGGTGGTGGGCGGTAGCGGTCCGGTGTATGAGCTGGGTCGTGATTTCCGCAATGAGGGCGCTGATGCGACCCATAATCCGGAGTTTACGGTGCTTGAGGCGTATCGTCCGTATGCGGATTATGTGCAGATGCGCGAGTTGACGGAGCGTCTGATTAAGGATGCCGCTCAGGCGGTGTTTGGTTCGGTGTCGTTGCCGCTGGGTCGTAGGGCTTCGAGCGAGCGCACGGTATCTGATGTGTCGGGTCCGTGGCGTGTGGTGTCGGTGTGTGATGCTCTGTCGGAGGCGCTGGGTCGCCGCGTGGATGTGCAGACGGATTTTGAGGAGCTGCTGGCTTTGGCGCAGCAGCACGGTGTGCGTGTTCACGAGGGTATGGGTCCGGGTGCCATCGTTGAGGAGCTGTATGGTGAGCTGGTTGAGGCGCATACGGTGGAGCCGACGTTCTATACGGATTTCCCTGCCGAGACGAGTCCGCTTGCGGCGCCGCATCGTAGTGTTCCGGGTTTGGCGGAGCGTTGGGATTTGGTGATTAACGGCATGGAGATGGGCTGTGCTTATTCTGAGCTGGCGGATCCACTGGTGCAGCGTGAGCGTCTGACGGAGCAGTCGTTGAAGGCGGCTTCGGGTGATTTGGAGGCGATGGAGGTGGATGAGGATTTCCTCTACGCCTTGGAGACGGGTATGCCGCCGACGGGTGGGTTGGGTCTGGGTGTGGACCGTTTGGTGATGCTGTTGGCTCAGACGCAGATTCGTGGGGTGTTGTCGTTCCCGTTTGTGAAGCCTGAACGCTCATAGCCCATCCGATGCCCCCGCTTCACCGCTAAGCCCGGTGCGAGGTTTTGTGCCTTGTACCGGGCTTTTTGCGCCCGCCCTGCCGGTACCGTCAACACCTCCACGGAGTCTATATTTACTCTGCCCATATATTAAGTATTCGTTACATTTTGGCTTGGGCCCCTTTTTAAGTTGCTCCGTGAGGGTTGCGCACCCCACAATGAGGTGACTAATCATACGGAGCGTATGTGCCTCCGTTACGCGGCTTTGAGTCCGCGCCACCCAGCAATGTAGCCCACACGTTGTCCGTCTTTCGGATTTGAGCGTGCGGGCTTTTTGCTTTCAAGATTGGAGTGCCGAGTGGATTTTCTTCTGAATATCATCGGGGACATTAATACGCAGACTGCGGAACTGACTTCCTCCGTGGATGCTGTGCAGAACTGGATGTGGAGTAACTTCCTCTACTACGCTCTGATTGCTGCTGGTCTGTACATTACGATTCGTACTCGCGGTGTGCAGTGGCGTTCCATTAAGGAAATGGTTCGTGTCCTGGGTGACCCGGTTGCTCGTGAGGCTGACGGTAAGAAGAGCATTTCTTCGTTCCGTGCGTTTACTGTTTCGGCTGCTTCTCGTGTGGGTACCGGTACTGTTGCGGGTGTTGCTTTGGCGATTGCTATGGGCGGCCCGGGTGCTGTGTTCTGGATGTGGGTTATTGCTGCTGTTGGTGCGGCGTCCGCTTTTGCGGAGTCCCTTCTGGGTCAGCTGTACAAGGAGCGCGGTAAGGATTCCTATATTGGTGGTCCGGCGTACTACATGAAGCGCGGCCTGAATGCTCGTTGGATGGGTTACATCTTTGTGGCGTTTATTGTGATCACTTACGCGTTTGTGTTTGTGGCGGTTCAGACGAATGCTGTGGTGGATGCTACGGCGAACTCGTTCAATATTGATGTTTCGGGTACTAACTCGATGGGCTTCCGCATCACTATTGGTTTGATTATGGTGGCGCTGACTGCGGCTATTATTTTCGGTGGTATTCGCGCGATTTCTTCGGTGACTGAGTGGCTGGTGCCGATTATGGCGGTGCTGTATCTGCTGCTGGGCCTGCTGGTTGTTCTGCTGAACATTACCGAGGTTCCGAATATGCTGCTGATGATTTTCCAGGGCGCTTTTGGCATTAAGGAGTTTGTGACCGGCGGTACCATGGGTGCCGTGATTTGGGGTATGAAGCGTGGCCTGCTGACTAATGAGGCGGGTATGGGTACTGCTCCGAACGCTGGTGCGACCGCTACTATTTCTCACCCGGCTAAGCAGGGTTACGTGCAGACTTTGGGTGTTTATTTTGACACGATGATGGCGTGTACTGTGACTGCGTTTATTGTTCTGCTGTCGAACCCGACTTATGGTGATCGTTCTCGCGGTGCGTCGCTGACTCAGTCGGCGTTGGCTATGCAGCTGGGCGATTGGGCGGTTCACTTCCTGACGATCGCGATTTTCATGTTTGCGTTCTCGACTGTGATTGGTAACTACTACTACGGCGAGTCGAATATGCGTTTTGTGACTGAGCGTAAGCTGCCGATGAATATTTTCCGTGCGCTGGTTCTGGTGTTCGTGTTCTTCGGCGCGATTTCTTCGCTGGATCTGGTGTGGACTACCGCGGATATGTTGAATGCCGGCATGGTGATTGTGAACTTGACGGCTGTGCTGCTGCTGACTCCGAAGGTGGTTGCGGTCTTGAAGAATTACGAGGCTCAGCGTAAGGCTGGTTTGGAGCCGATTTTCAAGGCTTCGGATATGCCGGAGATTAAGAATCTGGCGGCGTGGGATGGCACTGACGCGGTGACTACCCGTGAGTTCTGGGCTGAGTATGATGCGAAGACTGCTGAGCGTCGTGCCGCGAAGAAGGCTAAGAAGGCTAGCCGCTAGTTTGTGAGCCGCGCGCAGGTTTCTGCGTAAGGCATTGTTGGAGGGTCCGTCCTGCCGTGTGCGGGGCGGGCCCTTTTGCGTGCTTGAGGGGCGTATGGGGCTGCCCATCGGGGTAGGCTCTGAACACCTCCTTGAACTACCCTGAGGGCTTGTGGATTCCTCCGGGTCTGTATGCTTAGGAAGGATATTAGGAGGGCTTATGGATTGGCGTGCCGTACTGGAGCTGGTGGTCACGGTTGTATTTCTGGCAGGTATTGCGTTGGCGCTATTGTGCTTGGTGACGATTCATCGGAACCCGCATTTTTCGGAGGTACAGAAGCTGAAGTGGCTTCTGCTGGTGCTGTGCCTGCCGTATGTGGGTCCGGTGACGTGGTTGTTGCGTGCGCGTTTGGAGCGTATTGACCGGGAGCGTGCTGAACAGGAGCGTATGGCGCGGGAGCGGGGTTCCGCGGTTGCGTCCGATGCGGCTGCTTCCGGTGGAGCGTCTGATAGTGCCCCGGATAGCGCCTCCGATAGTGCTTCAGAGTCTCTTTCTGACACCCCCACCAACACTAAGTAACGAAGGTCACACACTCTCGATTGGACAGCACCGCATGCAGTCCGTATAGTTTTATGTGTTGCCTGCGGTGATACACCGTAAGACACATGCGCGAGTGGCGGAATAGGCAGACGCGCACGGTTCAGGTCCGTGTGCCCGTGAGGGCGTGGGGGTTCAACTCCCCCCTCGCGCACCAACGATCCCCGGTTCGAAAGAACCGGGGATTTTTTCATATCCATAACCAATTCCCCGCTAAATGACGGGGTTCCAGAGCGATGGCGAGTGCATCACCTAAAATAGAACCGGGTGTGTTCATTCACAGGACACACAGCTAACGCACAGACACGCTCGTTAAACTGAGCCTTTCGGATAAAGACCGTTTGCGCGGTCTGTTGCTCGGAATGGTCGTTGAGAAGGAGGCGGCATGAAGTTTTTCGACAAGCTGGGCAAGCTGGAGCAAGGCATCGGCCGCACTGTCGGCCTTTCCAAGGGCTTCGGCACCTTTGCGAAGGCGGATGTCGCTAACCGCGTCCGCATCATGATGGATGACGAGTCCTACGTGGACGGCAGTGGTCGCACTATGGCTCCTAATGTCTATACTCTCCGTTTTGCGCCGGTCGATTTCCCGCGCGTGCGCGAGTGGGGTAACCCGTTTGCTGTTGAGCTGTGCGATTTGGCGATTTCGCACGCCCGCGCGCAGGGTTACACCCTCATTGGCGCGGTTCGCGTGACGTTCAACGTTCTTGATTCTCTCTCTGAGGGCGAGTTTGAGGTTGTTGCGACTTTCGAGCCGTTCTCTGTACCGGAGGCTCCGGCATCCCCGTCTCTGCGCGGCGCCACTAACTACGCGCCGGTGCGTCCGCCGCGTGAGTCTTCTTTGCCGACCCGCATTACGAAGCCGGCTGCTCAGCCGGCTCAGCCTGCACCCAGCCCTGCGCCTCAGCAGGCTCCTGCGGCTCGCCTGAACATGCCTGTAGCGCCCCCTGCGGCGGCTCCCCGTTTCTTCTTGGAGATTGAGGGTCGCATGCACCCGGTGAACCATCTGCCGTTTGTGCTGGGCCGCGGTTCTGATGCTGATTTTCGTCTGGACGATAAGGGCGTTTCTCGCCGTCACCTGCAGCTTTCGATGCAGGGTGGTGCGGTGGTCGCCTCCGATATGGGTTCTACCAACGGCACGTTGATTAATGGTGCGCCTCTGCGTGCGCCGGTGGTGCTGGCGAACGGTTCGCTGCTTCGCATGGGTAATACCCGCATCATCTTCCATAGTTCGACCGGAGGTGTCCGTTAATGGCGTCTGAATTGACCGTTACTATCCTTCGTTACGCTTTTCTGGCTCTGATTTGGTTCTTTGTTTTCCTGGTGGTTTCGGCGGCTCGCCGTGACCTTGGTTTGGGTAAGAACTATCGTGCGGCACCGGTTGATGCGGTTCCGGAGGCTACCCATATTGCGCCTCCGCCGACTCGCCCTTCGCAGCTTGTTATTACTGCCGGTGCGCAGGCTGGCGCGATGATGCAGCTGGGGGACCACCCGATTACTATTGGCCGCGCTAATGACATTGAGGTGTCCCTGCAGGATGATTACGCCTCGGGTCGCCATGCGCGCCTATTCCCTCAGGGTTCCCGTTGGTTCCTGGAGGATTTGAATTCTACTAATGGTACGTTCGTCAATGGCGAGCGTCTGACTCGTGCGACCCCGATTGAGCCCGGTGATGATTTCCGCGTTGGCGGTACCACCATGCAGTTGAGGGGCTAGTGTATGAAGATTGCTTTTCGTTTTGAGGCCCGCTCTGATACGGGTCTGAAACGCTCGAAGAATGATGACTCCGGCTACGGTGGTCGTTTCCTTGCTGTCGTTGCTGACGGTATGGGCGGCCACGTAGGCGGCGATGTTGCGTCGGCTACGACGGTTCTGAATCTGACTCCGCTTGATCACCCTGATTTTGAGGATGGTACTGGCGGCGTTTATCTGGCTGATGAGATTCAGAGTGCGAACCTGATTATTAATGAGCTGGCGGCGAATGACCCGCAGCTGGCGGGTATGGGTACGACCTGTACTGCCCTGCTGATTGATGGCGATTGTATTGAGCTGGCTCATATTGGTGACTCGCGTGCGTATCGTCTGCGCCCGGGTGCTGATGGTGAGTTTGAGCAGATTTCTACTGACCATACGTTTGTGCAGCGCTTGCTCAATGAGGGTCGCATTACCCCGCAGGAGGCGGAGAACCACCCGCATAAGAACGTGATTATGCGCGTTCTGGGTGACGTTGACGCGTCCCCTGAGCTGGAGTTGAAGACTCTGGACGCTGTTCCCGGCGAGCGCTGGGTGCTCTCTTCTGACGGTTTGGATGCTGTGGTGTCCCTATCGGAGATTGAGCAGGTGATGCGTTCTACTGATGATCTGTCTGAGATTGCTGACACTCTGATTGCGATGACTTTGGAGCGTGGCGCTCCGGATAACGTGACGGTTGTGTCCCTGCAGGTGATTGACCGTGAGGTTCTGCCGGTGGATGAGCCGGTGGGTCCTTCGAGCCTGCCTGAGTCTGCTCTGCCTGATTCGATTGTGGCGGAGCAGGAGGTCAGCACGAATACTCAGAAGCTTCCCGAGGTTGCTGCTACGGCTGAGGCTGCTGAGGCTATTTTGGGTGCGCACCATGATGAGGACTCTGAGGAGCCTCATCGTCGGTCGTTGCGCCGTTTCCGTCGTGCTCGTGACTTCTCTGGAACCCTGTTGCACAGTGGTTCTGGGGCGGTGCGTCACCATATCGGTACGTACGATAACGCCGTGGATGCGGCTCTTACGAATGCTGCGATCTTGCGTAGCGAATTGGGTTCCCGCCCGCATCAGCTGGTTGGTGCCGCTTCGGTGGCTACTGAGACCGGCATGATTCCGGCGGTGACTTCGCGTACCCTGGAGCATCGTGCGACGGTGGCTCAGCGTGTGCCTTTGAAGGTTGAGTCTGATGAGGCGACCTTGCCGGCTGAGCTGGAGGAGCTGATCGCTGAGGATACTGTTGAGCGTTCGCGTCCGCGGTCGTGGTCGATTCGCCTGTTCATTACTCTGCTGGTTGCGGCTATTGTGACGCTGGCTGCGTGGACCGGTCTGCGCTATGTGGAGCGTAGCTACTATGTGGGTGAAAGTGACGGCACGGTTGCGGTGTACAACGGTATTCCGCATGCGTTGGGTCCGATTCGTCTTTCTCACGTGGTGGAGAATACCGATATTCCTACGAGTGAGTTGAGCGATCATACGCGCTCTTTGTTGCGTAATGCGATTACGGCGAAGGACCTGGATGATGCGCACCAGATTGTGACTCGTTTGAAGACTCAGGCAGATCAGTCTCGTGAGAAGGCTGAGCAGGCTGCAGCCGCTGCGTCTGCTTCCGCGTCTGCCTCGGCTTCTGCTTCCCCGAGCTCTGAGGCGCCCAGTGAGGCTCCAAGCTCTGGGGCACCGGGCTCTGATTCGGCGTCCCCGGCTCCTGAGCTGGCTACGGTTTCCTCCGCGCCTGCGGCAGAGGGCGGTGAGAACAATGGCTAAGTTCTCGTTCCGTCGTGAGTCGGATGCGCCTCGTGCACGCCGTTTCACGGAGCTTTTCCTGCTGGTTTTGGCGGTAGGTATCAGCTCGTTCGGCATGTACCTGATTGATCCGGAGCATGCTTTTGATACGTCGAAGAGCCAGTGGCTGCCGTGCACGGTGGTGCTGGGTGCCGGTGCTCTTCTTATTCACCTGGTCATGCAGTTCCGTGCGCGTTATGCTGATCCGTTTATTCTGCCGCTGGTGGTGGCTCTGAACGGCATTGGTTTGACCATGATTTATCGCCTGGATCCGCAGATTGCGGCTCCGGTGGGTGATGGTCAGCTGATGTGGACCGGCGTGTCGATGGTGCTGTGCGCGATTATCGTGTTCGTGCTCAGGGATTACCGCCTGCTGCGTAAGGTCACGTACACCTCCCTGGTGCTGTCGATGATTCTGCTCATCATGCCGCTGGTTCCGGGTCTGGGTATGGAGCTCAATGGTGCTCGTATTTGGATTCATATCGGTAACCGAACGTTCCAGCCGGGTGAGGTCGCGAAGATTACTTTGGCGATTTTCTTCGCCGGCTATTTGGCGACGCACCGTGACCTGATTCTGGTGGCTGGCCGCCGCATCGGCCCTATCAATCTGCCGCGTCTGCGTGATTTGGCGCCGGTGTTCTTGGCGTGGATTGTGAGCCTGGGTGTTCTGGTGTTCCAGAAGGACCTTGGTTCGGCAATTATGTTCTTTGGTCTGTTCATGGCGATGCTGTACCTGTCGACCGGTCGTATTTCGTGGCTGGTGGTTGCGGGTATCGGTATGGCTGTGGGTGGCTATTTCGCGTACCACTATGTCTCGCACGTGCACGCCCGTATTTATGCGTGGGTGCATGCTTTTGATCCGGAGATTTACCAGGCGTCTCCTGGCGGTTCGGGTCAGATTCTGCAGGGCGTTTTCGGTCTGGCTTACGGCGGTCTTTTTGGCCGCGGTTGGGGCCAGGGCCGCGCGAACCTCGTCCCGTACGCTAATTCGGACATGATTATTTCCTCGTTGGGTGAGGAGCTGGGCCTGGTGGGTCTGGGTGCCATCCTGATGATGTTCATGCTTCTGGTTTCGCGCGGTTACCGTGCGGCATTGGGTACTCGTGATGGTTTCGGCAAGCTATTGGCTGCCGGCCTGTCTACGGTCATGGTTCTGCAGCTGTTCGTGGTGATTGGCGGCGTGACTCGTTTGATTCCGCTGACTGGTCTGACGACTCCTTTCATGTCTGCCGGTGGCTCCTCGTTGGTGGCTAACTGGATTATTGTGGCGCTGTGGTTGTCTATTTCTCATAGTGCCCGCGCACCTCACCTGGTGGCTGGTTATGATGCTCCGCAGGGTATTGACCATGCGGACACTAGCTACGAGCCGGAGGGTGCTACTAGCGTTCTGGCGCGTATTACGGCTAAGGATTCTGGAGGTGAGAAGAATGGATAGGGCTATTCGCCGCATGTGGATGTCTGCCGCGTGCGTGTTTGTCCTGCTGATGGGCACCCTCAGCTATATTCAGTTCTTCGATTCGAAGACTCTGATGAATAATCAGTGGAATTCCCGAGCTCTCTACGATAATTACGGTTCGGCACGTGGCTCAATCGTGGTTGATGGTACGGAGATTGCTTCGTCGGTGAAGTCCGATGATGAGTACAACTACCAGCGTGTGTATAACCACCCGCTCAAGTATGCGGCTCTGACGGGTTACTTCTCCACGATTTATGGCGCGACCGGTTTGGAAGCTGCTATGGATAAGGAGCTTGCAGGTACGAGCGATAGCCAGTTCTACGACCGTGTGGCGCAGCTGTTTAGCGGTTCTTCCGCACAGGGCGCCAGCGTGGAGCTGACGATCAATTCGAAGCTTCAGGATATTGCCTACAACGCGTTGCAGGGCCGTAAGGGTGCTGTGGTGGCGTTGAACCCGAAGACTGGTGAGATTCTGGCGATGGCTTCTTCGCCGTCCTATGATCCGAATCTTTTGTCGTCTCATACGAGCTCTTCGGTGTTGGCGAATTACCAGGCGCTGACTTCGGATGAGGACAGCCCCTTGTTTAACCGTGCGATTGCGGGTAACACCTATTCGCCGGGTTCGACCTTCAAGATTATTGATGCGGTGGCGGCGCTGGAGTCCGGCAAGTACAACGCATCTTCGGTCATTGCGAACCCCGCGCAGTTGCCGCTGCCGGGCACGAACATCAGCCTGCCGAACTATACGGGCGGTCAGTGTTCGACCCGCACTCAGGCGACGATTGAGTGGGCTTTGGCTCAGTCCTGTAATACGCCGTTTGCGCAGATTGCGATGGATTTGGGTCAGGAGCGTATCGCGAAGACCGCTGAGAATTTTGGTTACGGCCAGGATTTGAAGATTCCTTTGACGGTTTCTAAGTCGTCTTTCCCGTCGAATCTGACGCAGAGCCAGCTGGCCCAGTCGGCGATTGGTCAGTACGACGTGAAGACCACTCCGCTGCAGGTGGCGATGACTTCTGCAGCGATTGCAAATGGCGGCGTGCAGATGAAGCCGAACCTGATTCGTTCGGTGAAGACCAGCAACCTGAGCACTTTGCAGGAGTTCTCTCCTGAGAAGCTGCGTACGTCCACTAGCCCTGAAATTGCCAACCAGGTGAAGCAGTGGATGGTGAATGCGGTTGATAATGGTATTGCACGTAATGCTGGTGTCTCCGGTGTGAAGGTGGCGGGTAAGACCGGTACCGCGGAGACCACGGCAGGTTTGAATAATTCTTGGTTTACCGGTTTCGCGCCGGCTGATGATCCTCAGATTGCGATTGCTGTGGTTTATGAGGATATTGATGTGGCGACCGGTGCCCAGTTGGCAACCAGTACTAGTAAGCAACTCTTTGAGGCGGTGTTGAACAAGTGAGGCCTGCGGCTGATATCACTTTGGGCGGGCGCTACACCCTAACCGAACGTATCGCGATTGGCGGTATGGGCGAGGTGTGGAAAGCTCGCGACAAGGTGCTTGGACGCATCGTTGCGGTCAAGATCCTCAAGGAGGAGTACACCGGTGACCCGGGCTTCTTGGAGCGTTTCCGCGCTGAGGCCCGTAATACGGCGCTGTTGAACCACCCCGGCGTAGCGAATGTTTTCGACTACGGTGAGGAGGACAACTCCGCGTACCTGGTCATGGAACTGGTGCCGGGTAATCCGCTTTCGAGCATCATCGAGCATGAGACTACCCTGCCGCCGGACCGTATTCTGAACTTCATTGCTCAGACCGCTCGCGCGTTGGCTGCGGCTCATTCGCAGGGTCTGGTGCACCGTGACGTGAAGCCGGGTAACCTTATCATCACCCCGGATGATCGCGTGAAGGTGACTGATTTCGGTATTGCTCGTCTGGCTAATCAGGTGCCGTTGACGGCTACCGGCCAGGTGATGGGCACCGCCCAGTATTTGGCGCCGGAGCAGGCAACCGGTCAGGCTGCTACCGCATCTTCGGATATGTACTCGTTGGGCATTATTGGTTATGAGTGCCTGGTGGGTCGTCGTCCGTTTACGGGTGAGTCGCAGATTGCGATTGCGTTGGCTCAGGTGAATGATCCGCCGCCGCCGCTTCCGGAGACCATCCCGGCTCCTGCTCGTGCGCTGATTATGTGCTTGTTGGCGAAGGACCCGGCTCAGCGTCCTAAGGATGCGACCGCTCTGGCGTCTGCGGTGGATGCGATTCGTCGCCGCGACCTGAAGGCTGCGGTGAAGGCTGTTCCTTCTTTGGCTCAGTTCTTGGCTGAGGAGAACGCTGACGACGCTACTGTCGCGATGACCGCTATGGATGTTGCGGCTGAGCCGATTAGTGCTTCTGCTACTCCGCGTTTCGGTTCTGGTGGTCGTTTCTCGCCGGAGCCGACGACGGCGCCGATTCCTCGCACGAGTGCGCAGACGATGCGTCCGGTTTCAGGTCGTGTGAAGGCTACTCCTGCTCCTGCAGCGAAGCGTGGCTCGAACGTGTGGATGTGGGTTGCTCTGCTTCTGGCAATCGTGCTGATTGCCGGCGGTATTTGGACGGTCCTTTCCTCTAATAATGGTGGCGATTCGTCTGATCCGGCTCCGAGCGCTTCTTCGTCTGTTGCTCCAACGAACACGGGTACCGTTTCGACGGTGGAGCCGGCTGAGTCTGCTTCTGCCCGTGCCGCTAAGCAGAAGGTGACCGTCAACGCGATTAACTATGAGGGTCGCGAGCTGCAGGATGCGGTGAACGAGCTGAAGAACCTTGGCTTATCCCCCAAGACTGAGGGTGTTGAGTCGACTCAGCCGGAGAACACGGTGATTTCGGTTTCTCCGACGGGTACTTTGGAGCAGGGTAATAGCGTGACTGTTCGCTATTCGACCGGTCCGAAGTCGGTAACTTTGCCGTCGAACCTTGAGGGTAAGAACGTTGATGAGGCGTCGAAGGCTGTTGCTGCTCTGGGTGTGAACGTTTCTCTGCATTATGAGAATTCGGACACGGCGGCCCCCGGTACGGTGCTTCGTACTACCCCCTCATCTGGCACCAAGGTCACGGTTGGTAGTAATGTAGACATGTATGTGGCCTCTTCCAGTTCGGGTAGGGGTTCGAGTGCGAGCGCTTCTGCTGCACCGTCTGCGTCGGCTTCTGCTTCCGCTTCCGCGTCGGCGCGTTAGCCCCTACATTTTGATTTAGTTTTAGTCTTAGTAATCCAGGAGAACTTATGGACCTGTCGGTTCCCGACACGGTTGATAACCGTTACAAGGTACTCGAGGTAATCGGTACCGGTGCGATGGCAACCGTTTATGCTGCTGAGGATACTCGCCTCGGCCGCAAGGTTGCGCTTAAGATTCTGCGCCCGGAGCAGGCCCAGGACGATACGTTCCGCGCACGCTTTAAGCGTGAGGCGGAGGCTGTGGCGTCTCTGAACAATCCTGCGATTGTTGCTGTCTATGACACCGGTTCGTATAACCCCTCGCAGGATGGCAAGGAGTCTGATTCTTCGGAAGAGGGCACCGCTATTCCTTATATCGTGATGGAGTACGTGGAGGGTCATACTCTGCGTTCCATTCTGTCCCGTGGCGGCCACCTGCCGGTCCGTGATGCTTTGGGTTATTCCGAGCAGCTGCTGGGTGCTTTGCAGTACAGCCATTCGATGGGCATTATTCACCGCGATATTAAGCCGGCGAATATTATGGTGCTGGACCGTACCAGTGAGGATATCGCTAAGGGTCAGCCCGGCCAGATTAAGGTCATGGATTTCGGTATTTCCCGTGCCATTGAGGAAGCTGGCGAGGCGCTGACCAAGGCTAATGTGGTGATGGGTAGCGCACGCTACATGTCCCCTGAGCAGGTGAGCGGCAAGGATGTTGACGCCCGTAGCGATCTGTACTCTGCTGCTTGCGTGATTTACGAGATGATTGCTGGTCGTTCTCCGTTTGACGCTGAGTCGAATGTTGATCTCGCGGCTAAGCATCTTTCGGATGCCCCTGAGCCTCCGAGCAAGTTCACCCCGCTTGAGGTTCCTGCTGGTCTGGATGCTGTGATTCTGAAGGGTCTGGCGAAGAACCCGGATGAGCGTTATCAGAGCGCGGCTGAGTTCGCTCAGGCTCTGGTGTCGGTTGTTCGCCCGGGTGAAGAGACCGTGGTGCAGGATGCAGCGATGACTACTGCTTTTGTTCCTTCGGCGACTACTGCTTCCCTGGGTGAGGATTACGCCCCGTACACCACCTCGATTACTGAGGCTTCGGTGGAGGATGGCGGCCTCAACGGCTTCTTCGAGTATGAAGACGATGAGGAACTGTACGACGATGAGGAGTACGCAGAGTACGATGAGTCTTCGCCGCGTAAGCGTGCGTGGGTTCGTTTCCTTGTGGGTACTCTGATTGTGGCTCTGCTGGTTTTCAGTGTCGGCTCGGTTCTGTACTACCAGAACAAGCTCAATGAGGTTCCGCAGGTTCAGGTTCCGGCTGTGGTGAATGTTTCCCGCGATGATGCCGATAACCAGCTACGTAACCGAGGCTTCGTGGTGGAGTACCGTCAGGGCTACTCGGACAACATCAAGAAGGGCGACGTTATCAACGTTGAGCCGGGTGTCGGTTCTACGGTTAATAAGGGCTCGACCGTGGTTGTGACTGTTTCGAGCGGTCCGGAGAAGGTCAAGCTACCGGATAACCTGCAGGGTCAGAGTGAGGCGTATGTCCGTAACGCTCTGAAGGACCTGGGTCTGGTGGATGGCCGCGTCTCCACTGTGGAGAGCGCTTCCGTTCCTGCCGGTATGGTTGTGGAGCTGTCCCCGGAGAAGGGCTCGACCGATGATAAGGGCGCTCAGACCGTTGAGGCTGGTAGCACCGTGAACATTGTCCTGTCTTCCGGTAAGGTGAAGGTCCCCTCGCTGGTGGGTCTGACCAAGGATCAGGCGATTGCTGCTCTGACCGCTCAGGATGTTCTGCTGAACACCAACATCGAGACTGTTCAGACTAACGAGCGTCCTGCGGGCACTGTGCTTTCGCAGAGCTCTGCAGCGGGTACTCTGGTGGCTCAGAACAGCACTGTGACGATCCGTGTGGCTGCTACTCCGACTCAGACGACCGCTCCAACTACTGCGGCTACTCAGCCTGCGGCAGCGACCGGTAACCAGAACGCTACCACTGGTAACCAGAACCAGCAGCGTTCTACCGCTACTCAGCCGACTGCGGCAGCTACTACTCAGCCGACTGCGGCAGCGAATAATCAGCAGCGTTCTACCGCTACGGCTACTCCGGCACCGGCTGCGTCCACTGCTGCGGGTACCCGTACGATTCAGGGTACTAACGCGAATACCAATGCGAACAACGCTAATAACGCAAACGCTAACGCCCGCTAAGGGGTTCTAGAGGTTAGCAAAAGGGGCGGCGCTCCACACCGTTGGGTGTGGGGGGCCGCCCCTTTTCGCGTATCTGGGCTTGTTCGTGTATCTGGGTTTGCTCGTAGCTAGGGATCCAGATATAGCTATCGCCTCCAGTTTCCCTGTAGCGTGTCTGCTACGGGGCTTCTGGAGGCGATATAAGCCGTTGGGGGCATCTAAGGCTAAGGTACTAAGCCATGAGGGGTGAGAGGCTCTTAGAGCGCTCTGCGGCTCCCTGCAGGCCGGTTTCTTCGAGCCAGTTGCCGAGCATGAGGTATCCGCTTTCGGTCAGGACCGACTCGGGGTGGAACTGCACGCCGTGCATGGGGGCTTCGCGGTGGCGCAGACCCATGATGATGCCGTTGTCGGTGGTGGAGGTGGTTTCCAGGACCTCGGGCATGGTTTCGGGCACAACTGCCAGGGAGTGGTAGCGGGTCGCGGTGAAGGGGTTGGGCACGTCCTTGAACACGGAGACGTTCTCGTGCACGAGGCGGGAGGTCTTGCCGTGCATGAGTTCGGGGGCGTGGGTGACGGTGCCGCCGAATGCCTCCGCGATGGCCTGGTGGCCGAGGCATACGCCCAGTAGCGGCTTCTTCGCTTCGGCTGCCCAACGGATGGTGTCAATGATGACGCCGGCTTCTGCGGGGGCGCCGGGGCCCGGGGAGACGAGCACGCCGTCGTGTTCTTCGGCGAGCTTGATGACGGCGTCGAGTTCGTATTCGTCGTTACGGATGACGGTGGTTTCAGCGCCGAGCTGCTGGATGTAGCCGACGAGGGTGAAGACGAAGCTGTCGTAGTTGTCGATAACAAGGATGCGGGTCATGGCACGTCCTTAGCGCTAATGGTTGATGGTGACGTTCAGGTTAAAGGGGCCGTACTCTGCGAAGTGGGGGAAGACGAATTCCATGAGCAGGTAGACTACGGCGAGTATCAGCGCGATGGCGATGATGATGCGAACCCACAGGGGGCCGGGGAGGTGGCGGAAAATCCATGCGTACATCTTGCTTTTCCTCTCTGATTTAGGATCCTGCTACGGAGGCGGCAATTTCTGCGGGCGCTCCGGCTGCGGCGGGCCGCCAGGATTCGAGGCGGGCGTGGACAATGTATCGTTCGGTGTCGCCGTAGCGCGGGTGGCAGGTGGTGAGCGTCAGGAGGCGCTCGGTGGGTGCTACGCCGGGCTGTCCGGGGACGGGTTCGATGACTTCTACCTGGTCGGGCTGCACGATTTCGTGGCTGTAGACGGTGTAGGTGTAGTAGCCGTCTTTGGTGCGCACGTAGATGTGGTCGCCTTCGGTGAGCAGGTCGATGTCGTTGAGGACTTTACCGCGGGTTTGGCGGTGGCCTGCGAGGGAGAAGTTGCCGATCTGTCCGGGCATGGCGCTTCCTTCGTAGTGGCCGAGTCCGAGGGAGTCGAGCACGTCGGAGCTGGTGCCTTGGGTGGCGGGGCGCTGGTAGTCGGATCCGAACTTGGGGATGTAGACGATGCCGAAGACTTCACCGTGGCCGGGTTCGCTCAGACCTGCGGGAGGGGTGTTGGGGTCCCAGTCGGGGAGGGGTTCGGCGGGGGTGGAGTCGAATTCCTGGACGAGGGTACTGACGGCTTGGGATTGGGTGCGGTCGGCGTCGATGTTGGTCCACCAGAGCTGCCATGCGACGAAGAGCAGTAGCAGGAGGCCGACGGTGATAAGGAGTTCGCCTGTAATCTGGATAATCCAGTGCAGCACGGTGCGGGGGCGGCGCTCTGCGGTGGGTGCCGTTCCTTGGCTCATGCGTTCTCCTTTGTCCTTTGGGTTGGTATGTTCTTGGGCGCCGGGTGGCGTTCCTTATCTTTCAACGCGGGGAGAAGGTGAAATCATCCCGTAAGTCTGCAAAGATAGGTGTGAACATATATTTTTAGGTTACCCATACAACAATAAGCGGAGGAAGTATGTCGACCAACTCGGCTAAGGCATCGTCCAAGAAGAAGTCTCAGAAGTCTGCTAAGTCTGAGGTGGAGGATGCGAGCGAGCTGCGTCTGCGTGAGATTGCTCGTGAGATGGAGAGCGGCACGCAGCTGAAGGAGCAGACTCCGTTGTGGTACCGCGTGATTATGTTCTCGCTGTTGGCGGTGGGCATTCTGTGGATTATTGTTTTCTACATTACGCAGGGCCTGTTCCCGATTCCTGATTTGGGTATGTGGAATGTGAGTGTTGGTGTGGGCGCCATGATGGTGAGCATGCTGATGATGACTCGCTGGCGCTAGAGTTTAGGCGTTATGACTTAGGCGTTAGAGCTTATAGAGAGGCGGCCGTCCCGTGTGGGGCGGCCGCCTCTCTGTATGTTTCGCCTGTTTGGCAGGAGCTGGGGTTAGAGATCCTGCACGCTACCTGTCTTTAGTTCTTACTCGGAAGATTGCGGTCATGGCGACCATGATGAGCAGCTCGGTGAGGGTTTGGGTGAGTACGGTGGCGCCCATGAGGCTCGCTTCGGGGTTCCCGTTGTGTGCCAGGCGTTGTGCGCAGAGCGCGACGACGGGGTAGATGATGAGGGCGTTGCGGGTGACAGCGCTGAAGGTTACGGAGATGCGTTCCGGTCGTCCCATCACCTTGCTGAGGCACCAGGCGGCACCTCCTGCGAGGATGGCGTAGGTGAGGTAGAGTCCGGCGAGTCGGGGAATGAGCTGCGTTTCGTTCAGTACCGCCGGGGTGTAGGCGGAGCACATGAGAGCAAGGAGCAGGCACATGAGGGGAATCATCGCGGTATCGCTCATGGTGCGTACTCGTTCGTAGGCTTGTTGACGCTGCGGTGAGCGGGTTGACCAGCGTTGCACGAGGTAGGCGGCTATCAGGGGCACGATGAGCGGTGCCAAGCTGAGGTAGCTTTCGGTGGGAAGGGGGAATATTTCTCCCACCACCCCAATATCTAATATTCCTATATATGCATACGCACTAGTCCAGAATGGAATAGAAACGATTTGGGTACCAAGAAGATAGGGCGTTGTCGCCAGCAAACCGCGATATTCCCCTCCAGCAATACACGCAAAAACCACAACGTAATCCACGCATGGAGCCAGCAAAACAATCACCGTGGCTAGAGCAATGGGGCCGCCCTCGGGAATGAAGAGGGAGACCAGAGGCGCAACTAGAATCGGGGTTCCAAGGGTAGCCACCAGCACGACCGTGCGAGCGAGCCTCTTATGCTGACCGACACTCATGCCGACTAGAGGCATGAGAGCGAAGTTGGTCCACAGGAGCGCACCGAGCGCGTAGGGCACGAGCTGCTCAGAAACTAGGCTCCACCCACTCAGCCCCGCGCTGGCACCTCCCACGGCCATGGAGGCGAGGTAGAGAGCCACCTGGTGGCGTTCCATATAGCTCACGGAGCCATCCTCTTCTAGTAGATCAGGTCGCCTCGTGCCGCTTCGTGGACGCGGCGGGTTACGGTTTCCATGACGGGCGAGTTGATGTTCCAGCGCTGCCAGTAGAGGGGGAATTCTACGGGGGTTGCGGCGAGCTTCACGAGGTGCCCGCTTGCGAGCTCTTCGGCGCATTGCGCTTCGGGAATGAGACCCCAGGCGATACCGGCGCTGACGGCGCGCGCATAGTCCGGGGAGGAGGGAATGTAGATGGTGGGGCTTTGGGTGAAGGTTTCTTCAGCCTCCAGACCTACTTCTTGTTCAATGAGGACTCGCGCTACGTCCTGCACGAAGTCTTTGCGGTCGTATTCGACGACGGGGGCACGGTTGAGCTCTTCGCGGCTTACGCGCTTGGGCCAGCCGGGTAGGTATCGCTGTACGTAGTCGGGGGTTGCGACGCACCAGTAGCGTGCCACTCCGAGGGTTTCAACGGAGCAGCCGGGGATTTTTTCGGGTTTGGAGGTGATGACTGCCATGACTTCTCCGGAGCGGAGCATGGCGGAGGAGTGGAATTCACCTTCTCGTCGCAGGTCGCAGAAGATGCTGTCTTCGCGGCTGAGAGTTCCGACGGCGTCGATGAACCAGGTGGCGAGCGAGTCGGCATTGACCGCCACGGAGACGCTTTGGAAGCCGCCAGCACCCATGAGTTCGCGTTCCATTTCTTGCTGCAGGAATTCGCTCTGACGGGCGATGCGCAGCACGCTTTGTCCAGCATCGGTGGGGGTGACGGGGTTGCTTCGACGTAGCAGGACCTTTCCGGCGATCTGTTCCATGGCTTTGATGCGCTGGGAGATGGCGGAGGGGCTCACTCGCAGAACATCTGCCGCGGCATCGAAAGTGCCGTATTCGATGACGGCGGCAAAGGTGGAGAGCTGGTCGGTACTGAAACGTGTCATAAGAATATCTTACGCAGTGTGAAAATATTTAGATAGATTTAGGGTTTGTTTTCCCGTATTCTCGTCTCTGGCGCTTCACACTCTAGCTATCGGGGCAATAATCCCTGTGTCGCATGCTTTTGCCTGGCAAGCTGGTATTAGAGGAGCCACCACCCGCATATCCGCGAAGCCCGCGCCCCGTTTGACCCGCATAGAAAGTTTCACCATGTCCACCTCCCTGTCCCTGCTGTTTCTGGGTGCTACCACCACGATTTCTCTGGTGGCGGCTATTGGTGCCCAGGGAACTTTTGTGCTGCGTCAGGGTATTTTGGGTCGGCATATTACCCCAATCATTATTTTCTGCATTCTGTCGGATGCTCTGATGATTGGCTTGGGCGTGGTGGGCCTGGGCGCTCTGTTGGATGCGGCACCGTGGTTCATTGAGGTGTTCCGTTATGTGGGTGCGGCGTTTTTGGCGTGGTTTGGTTTTGAGGCTGGGCGGCGTGTGTTTACCCCGCATTCCATCGTGGTGGATGATGCGGAGGGCGATTCTCAGTCGTTGAAGGCGGCTCTGCTGACCACGGCGGCGGTGACGTATTTGAATCCGCTGGCGTGGTTGGATACGACTATTCTTTTGGGTTCGCTGGCGAACGCCCAGGGCGATCCTGGCCGTTGGTGGTACTACCTGGGGTGCTGCTGCGGTAGTATTATCTGGTTTTTGGGGCTGGGGTACGGTTCGCGTCTGCTTCGTCCGCTCTTTGCGCGTCCTTCGGCATGGCGTGTTTTGGATGGGGCGACGGCACTTCTGATGGCATACCTGGTGTTCAATCTGCTGACGATGAACCTGTCGACCCACTAGCTTCTACCCCCCTGAGGAGCCCTTTTATGCCTTGTCGGTCTCCTTTTCCGCGCTCTTCTCCTCTTCGAGGGTTATGAGTACCTCGTTTTTGGGCATGGTAAGCAGGCCCAGGTAGATATCGCGAATAACCAGGATGTGCTTGATTCGCTCGATCATGGGTTTGAGGAAGCTTCGGGCGTATTTTTCGTCGCTACTGGTGGTTGCGACGAAGCTGAGCCCGGAGAACACGGCAACGATCATGGACACCTTGATGACCACGGCGTTGATGTTGGTGTCTACGCCGAGGATTTTGAGGTGTTCGGGTTTGACGGTCATCCAGGATTCGATGGTGGTGTCGCTAATGGCGATGGAGGAGAACCCCATGAAGAACCCGAAGACGAGCAACATAAAGAGGCTCGCCTGAATAATCTGCCCAATCATAGGGATGATGATAAGGTTGCCCCAGGACGCAATTTTGAGGGGTCGGTGTTCGAGGATTTTCTTCTCTTCGACCCAGTCTTGGACGGTGTTCCAGATTCCCCCTTCGAGGGCCGCGGCGCGTTCGTAGTCGTTCTCGGTAAAGCTTGCAATGTCGTCGCCTCTATTGCGGCCCAGAAGGCGCGCTGTGCGCTCTAGGGAGGTCGTGACGATCACGAACACGGCGAGGAGTCCCATGAGCCCCAGAACAGCCCAGGTGCGTGGGAAGCTGAGCCTGTTGGCGAGCTTCCAGAGGTCTGCGTTCACGAAGATGAAGAGCACGGACACCATGAGTACGGGTAGTACTTTCGCAATCATGGGTGGCAGGGAGGCGAGCTGGTGGATGGCATGTTTGAAGGACCACCCTAGGATGGTGTCTACGCCGAGGAAGATGGCGAGGTAGATGCCCACAACGATGAGCGGGAATACTTGGGAACCGTCGTAGACGAAGTCGAGGCCGTCGAGGCTGCTGGATTCAAAGACACTGGCGACAAAGAGCATGCCGGCAAAAAGTACGGTAAGAATACCCGTGGTGATTTGAACCCACTGCGGGGTGCGGACCATGAGTATATGGGCAAGAGTAATGAACACACCGGAGATTATCGGCATCACGAGGAAGATACCACCGAGCACCAGCATGGGTAGCACTTCATCGCTGAGCGCGGTGTTGGTCGTGATGGCTTTAATGTATTCCGGGAGGGAACCATTTGCGTTATCAACTACGAGAATGAGGATATCGCGTAGGAAGATATAGCAGACGTGCATGATACTCGCCCACAGGATCCAGGGTACGGAGCGGGGGAACGCATCGAGAGCACGCTGACGTGCAGGAATGATGAGGGGTACGCCCTGTTTGCGGAACCAGATATTGCTCTGCTTCAGCACATCAGTCTTGCTGTAGCGCTGAGGTTGTGCCTCTTCTGCCACAGCTTTAGTGCGCAGCCGCGCCCAGATGGGGCGTGCGTCCTTCTGCTGTGCGGTGTTCTGCTCCTGTGTGCTCATGACATACCACTCTACAGGGTCGAGCAGGCCCTTTGATTATGTACCTTTTAGAGTTCTTCTTTCTCGAGCTCAGATCCAATAAAGCGAGCGTATGCGCCCATGAGTAGCGCAGCCGCTTCTTCGTGTCCCTCGTAGATTCCTAGTTCCTCGTCCTCACGACCTGTGTAGGTGCCGCTACTGATCTCGAGTAGGGATAGCGGTCCTTCTGCAGTCTCCGGGGCTAGGGCATCCAGGATGAAGCTCAGGCTTTCTTCTGCATCTTCGTCTACTCCCATGAGGCGCCCCAGGTATGTACCCGGGTAGGGTGCGATGGTGAGGACGTCTTCATTCTCACATTGGATAATGCGTGCCACAGGAATAATATCCCCGTCTGCTGTCTCTTCGAGCAGCAGCTCAGTAGAGAGGTCTATATGGCTTTCCTCGCTCTGTAGGATCTGCCTGGGCCACCAGAGGTGAATGTATTCGGTGAGTGCTGCCCATGCTTCGTGAGGCTCCAGCGAGCTCTCTACGTAGAGTGCCGCAGTCCGTTCTTCATTAGCCTGTTGCTGCTGATCGATTTGCTCGGGTGCGTGGGAAAACATGGGGTATTGCATGGTTCTACTCTATCCCAGTGCGCTCCTCTCTGGAGGGCCCGGTAGATTCATGGGGTTCTGAGGGTACAAAAAAGGGGCAGACCCGCGTGGGTCTGCCCCTTTTCCAACTTTAGCTGTTAAAGCAAAAGAGCCCGCGTAAGCGGGCTCTTTTTATTGCCTATTGGATTGTTATCCAAAAACCATACAGTGAAC
>NZ_KV821873.1:0-944 GCF_001815755.1 Rothia sp. HMSC061C12 | reverse complement strand
AGAAATGACCCACCGAGCATAAGCCCGGACCTCACAGAATTTTTCGCGCGCTCACGCAGCAGGTTTATAGGCACAGCCATATAGT
Organism: Rothia sp. HMSC061C12; assembly: GCF_001815755.1. Taxonomy (NCBI): domain Bacteria; kingdom Bacillati; phylum Actinomycetota; class Actinomycetes; order Micrococcales; family Micrococcaceae; genus Rothia; species Rothia sp. HMSC061C12. The sequence continues at coordinate 859 of NZ_KV821873.1, read as the reverse complement.
CGCTTTATCCTGCGTATTTCTGTCAGCGCGCACGCACCCGGGCATAGGTCTATTCACCGTTACGCTCGGGTTTTTTCATGCCTTCACACCTTCACGTGCGCTGGCAGGAATCCGAGCACCTACTCGAAGGAACTCGGCCCATGCCACACCACATTACACTCGACCATATTTCGTACGCACACCCGAGCCAGCCCCCACTGTTTGTGGACCTTTCGGCAGTATTTTCTGCGCCACTCACCGGGCTTATCGGCGATAACGGCACCGGAAAAACTACCCTCTTCAGACTTATTCTTGGCGACATAAACCCTAGTCAAGGCACAATTAGCACCCCACCGCACATAGCGTACTTACCGCAAGATTTAGGGTTGAGTGGGCATCAGCATCTTGCCGATATTTTTGGAATTACAAAAATACTGCAGGCGCTTGATGCGCTGGAATCGGGTGAATATTCCCCCAGCCTTTACGACACCATAGGCGACGCCTGGGATATTGAAGAACGCACCCTCGTAGCCCTTGCCGAACATGGTTTTGGTCCTGCCCTCACTACGACCGATACACAGGCCCGTCGCAACCTTCTGATGCGTCCCCTTAGCACCTTTTCAGGTGGTCAGACGGTCACAGCCGCACTCACCGCGCTTCTATATTCAAACCCCGAGTTCATTCTGCTGGATGAGCCCACAAATAATCTGGATTCTTCGGCGAAGAATCGGCTTTATACGGCTCTTGCAACCCTCACCTGCCCGGCACTCATCATTAGCCACGACCGCGATCTGCTGGAGCGCGTGAACGTGATTGCCGAGCTTCACGCCGACCGCCAGGGGCTGGCGCATCTGCGCCTCTTCGAGGGTAACTACAGCAC